>LBIU01000174.1 GCA_000987445.1 Candidatus Accumulibacter adiacens
GCAGCAAGCCCGGCCGCAGCGGTGAGGAAACCTGGCTGCTGCACGCCAGCGCGGACTGGAGTGAGGCGCATCTGGAAGAAGATGTCGAGCGTGTCGCCGCCGCCCTGCTGTCCGCTTTTGGCCAACTCGGCGGCCCGCTCCCGGAAGGCTGGACTGCGCACCGCTGGCGTTACGCCGACACCGAGCCGGCCCTGGACGAGGGCTGCGCCTGGCATCCAGATAGTGGTCTGGGGCTCTGCGGAGACTGGCTCAGCGGCGGCAAAGTCGAGGGCGCCTGGCTGAGCGGGCGGACGCTGGCCGAACAGGTGTTGCGGTCGTTCGCGCGATGCTGACGGCTGGCCACGAATCGTTCCCGCTGACGTGCCGCGTGCCCGGTCTGGAATGGCCGCACGGCGTGCGGCAACGCCAGCGCAGCGGTCTTTGCCAGAAATCCGCATGAGTTCCGGCACAAGCCTGCGGCTGATTCTCGGGGACCAGCTCAATCCACAGCACTCCTGGTTCGCGGAGCGGCGCCCCGACGTGCTGTACGTATTGATGGAAATGCGTCAGGAAACCGACTACGTGCTGCACCACGCGCAGAAGATCATCGCCATCTTTGCCGCGATGCGCGAGTTGGCTAGTCAGTTGCGTGCGGCCGGACACCGCGTGCTCTACCTGGCGATCGATGATCCGGACAACCGGCAGGCGCTGGCGGACAACCTCGATGCGCTGATGGTTCGGTTCAACATTCGCTCCTTCGAATATCAGGCCCCCGACGAATGGCGACTCGACGCGCAACTGGCCGACTATGGTCGGCGCCAAACCATCCCCTGCCGAATGGTGGAAAGCGAGCACTTCTATACCCTGCGCGATGAGGCGGCGAGGCTGTTTTCAGGACGTAAGAAATGGGTGATGGAGCCCTTCTACCGGCACATGCGGGTGCAACATCGCGTACTCATCGATGGCGCCAGCCGACCCGTCGGCGGCCGATGGAACTTCGACCATGACAATCGCAAGCCCTGGCCAGGGTTACCGTCCGAACCCGTAGACTTTCGGGCCTCTCACGACCATTCGGCGCTCTGGCAGACGATCGTCGCCGCAGGCGTCAGCGGCTTCGGCCAGGCAAACGCGGCACAGTTGGCCTGGCCGCTCAATCGCGCCGAAGCCTTGCAGCAACTCGACGCCTTCATCGAGCAGGCTCTGCCGCACTTTGGCGACTTCCAGGATGCGATGAGCCATCGCGCCTGGCGAATGTTTCACTCGCTCTTGTCATTTGCACTCAACACCAAGATGCTCG
>LBIU01000175.1 GCA_000987445.1 Candidatus Accumulibacter adiacens
TCGAAACCAGGGTACAGTCTTGCGCAGAGCAAAGCGATCGCCGACGAAATGGAAGCCTCGAGACTGCGCAGGGACGCGCAGCGAACATGGCGTCTCAGTCAGCTTGAGAAGCCAGTCCGGACGTCCAAGAAAAGCGAGTGTGCAGCGATTGACCAGGCCATCGCGCGTGTCGATTCCAAACTCCGGGAGCTGCACTCCCCTTCCCAGGGTGATGCTTGGACAGCCGAACGCAGGGTCCTCACGGATCGGCGCTATTCCATAGGCTGCTGAGTAGTGAAACGCCGCTCGCTGCGGCGATCTCGGCGTCGAGGGCAGTTGGCGGGATAGCCTTGTTTCGCTGCTGCCGCCAGACGCGCGCATTCCAGCCGTCGACTGCGGACAGGGTGAGCCGATCACACGCCATCTTGTCGACAACGGCATTGACGCGCGGGGCGTCGCCACCTCTCCTGCGCCTATCGCTCCAGGCCGCGAACCCTTCACGAATCGAGAATGACGGGTGGCAGACATGCGGACGCTCGCCCTCGGAAAGACTCCCGAGAAATTTTTCGCTTGGAACAGCTTCTTTTATCTCGCGCACCAGGCGACAAGGATCGACAACAGCGCCTGACGAGCGACGATGCAGCTGCTGAACCGCGAGAGCGAAGTGGTCATTCGCCATCACCAGAACGCTGGCGGCAAGCAGGCGGGGCGATCGAGCGGGTCAAGCGTGGAGCCCTGAAATCCTTGTGGTGGCTGGAATTCGGCTGCTCCCTGCCGCTTGCCCGAACTGTCAGAATTTCTTACATCCGGGTGTCGACTTCGCGTTGCGCCTATACGCAAGCTCCATAAAACCAGTCGCTTACAATACTTGGCATTAGATTTGCTTATACGTAGATTGACCAGGAAAGCAGAGCCTGGCGCACTTTTCACCATCACTTGGAGAGATATCATGCGGAATTTTTGCAAGGTAAATTTGACACCGGTCAAGCGAGCACTTGTGGCGCTGCCACTCGCTGTTCTCCCGACCCTGGTTCCTGCGCTGGCCCATGCGGCGCCGGTGGCGGTTGATCTAACGGGTTGGGTCGAGAACGGTTTCAAAGGAAACAACGGGGCTGGCACCTGGACCGTGCAGGCGGGTAATGACTCGGTGCTGCAATCGATCAACGGTGAGCCGACGGTCTTTTTTAAGCCGGGCAGTAACGCACAGGGTACGGCCCTGAGAGGCACCATCAAGGTCAACACCTCTAGTGACAATGACTTTGTAGGCTTTTTCCTGGGCTACCAGGATGGTGAGCTCAACAGTGCCGCTGCCGATTTCTGGATGATCGACTGGAAACAGGCGAATCAAGGAGCCGCGGCAGTTGGTCTGGCACTGAGCCATGTAAGCGGTGATATCGCAAATGGCGGCAATGCCGATCCGACGTTCTGGGCGCATACCGGCACTGTAAGCGAGGTACAGCGTGCGACAAACCTTGGCTCCACGGGGTGGGTCAATTTCCAGGAGTACGCCTTTGATCTCCTCTTCACCAGCACGCAGATTCAGGTCAAAGTGGATGGCGTTGTCGAACTGGATTACGCGGGCAGTTTCACCGACGGTGCGTTTGGTTTTTACAACTATTCCCAATCGACCGTCCTCTACGCGGGCATCACCGAGGAAGCGCTACCTGACCCTTGTGACACGAACCCTCCAGGCGTTGGCGGCTGCCCTCCGACGGGAGGAAGCGTACCTGTGCCCGGCACGCTTTGGCTAATGGCTTTGGGCATCCTGGGCTTGGGGCAGATGCGCCGCAAGCTGGCAGGAGCACCAGAGTGACAAAAGAAAAGCCCGGCCTTGGCGCCGGGTGTTGATCTGCGTTTTTGGGGTCAGGTCTTTCCCCGTGCGTTAGGCAATAGTCAAGACCCCGTCGGCGCGTAGTGAGGCGGCCGTGCTGGCTGAATGCCGCCTCGTCGCGGTCGCAGTTTCGACCGGCATGGCGGAAGGTTTCAGACAACACCCCGCCCTGCCCCTGTCTTCTCTCCTTCTTCACCGGTGCCGGTTGACGCAGCGCCAGAATCAACAACGCCTCGTGGTCGGGCGCTCACCAATCCTCTCAACTTAGCATGAACGCATAAGTCAGGTCACGGCTTGAGCGACGTCCATTTCCGGTGCATAATGGCGCTGTAACTTATTGTTTATAAAGGGTAAATGCATGACGCCCTTCATATGCCAAAGCAATTGCAGCGCTTTCTAACTATCTGTTTTCACAGGAGTTACTGGAAACCGCCCGTCTCAAGCCACAATATTTCACCCGCGACCGCAAGCTCAGCTTCCCAACAGTCCTG
>LBIU01000176.1 GCA_000987445.1 Candidatus Accumulibacter adiacens
GACGCCGCTTGCTGCGGTGGTCAACACGATCGGTACCGTGACGCTCGACGCCGATGTCGACAGTACCGTGCGTGCCAATGGCAACATGCTGGGCATCGGCATTTTCGGCACGGGTTCCCAGTCGCGCACCTCTGCCACGGCCTCGCCGATCGCACGCAGCTATCTTGGCCAGAACGCCCAGTTGCTGGCCGGCGGCGACGTCCGTTTCGACGGGCGCGCGACCATTGACTCCCTGGCCGAGGGCACAGGTACCAGCATATCGGTGGGTGTTGCCTTCGGCGGTGCGACCACCACGGCGACAGCGGCGCCGACGCTCGGTGCCTACACCGTCGGCGGCGGCCGCCTGGAGGCCGAAGATGTCAACTTCGTTTCCCAGCTGACGGTGACGCAAAACAAGGCCGCCAGCACGCTCGGCAGCTTCGCATTGCTCGCTGGCGTGGCCGGCGGCGTCTCGACCGCGACCTCGACCCCTACCGTGGCGTCGGGCATTGGCGCCGGCACTGTCGTCGACGCCGACGGCTCGGTCACGCTGCAGGCGATCTCGGGCAACAAGGCCAACGCCAATGCCAGGGGCAGCGGCGGCGGCATCGTCGGTGTCGGCGCCTCGCATTCCATCGCAACCGCCACGTCGGACGTCGATGCTTATGTCAACGGCTCGGTCGGAACAGCCACGACGGCAGGCGCCGCGGGCCTGACCATCGAGGCCCACAGCACCGATGACGCGGTGGCGGATGCACAGGCGGTGTCCGGCGGGCTGGTGGCTCTCACGAAGAACGTGTCCAACGCGAGCGTCGGCTCGCACAGCGACGCCACGATCGGCGGTGCGGCCGTCATCAACATCAGCGGCAACCTCGTGGTCGATGCCTCGGCCGACCCGGAGGCGGACGCCATCACCAGGGGCGTCACCGGTGGACTGATCGGCGTCGGCGGCTCCGAGTCGGATGCGACGGCGAGCCCCCATGTCACCGCCACCATCGCCGACGGGGCGGTGGTGCGCACCGGCGGCACGGTCGCCGTGACCGCAACCAACGAGTCGCTGGCCAGCAACGGCGTGCTACCCACCTACCAGATCACCGGCGCGACGCCGGGCTCCGATACGCTGACCGTGGTCAAGCACGGTCTGCAGACCGGTGATGCGATCGAATACGCCAACGGCAGCTACGCCGAGATCGCCGATCTGGACGGTGGGCGCGAGTACAACGTCATCGTTACCGGTGAGCACAGCTTGCAGCTCGGTTCGGTGTTCGTCGGCGATGCGCTGCCGGCCACGCCGGGGCCGGCGGATGCCGGCATCGACGCCACCTACGACATCATCCGTTTTGCCGGTGCGCACAATTTCGTGGATGGCGATGCGGTCGTGTACACGCCGGCAAGCGCTTCGCCGGTCGTTGGCGGCCTGACCTCAGGCGGCCACTATTTCGTCGACGTCATCGATGGCACGACGATCCGCCTCGTCGGCTCCGCCGCCGCCGCGACCAATCCGGCATCGGTACGGAAAGTCACGTCTCCGGCGGCGATTTCGGGCAACACGATCACGACGACAAGCGCGCATGGCTTCATTGACAACCAGGCTGTTCGTTACGACGCGCCGGATGCCAAGGGCTTCATCAATCTCAACGTAGACGTCAACTTCAACGGATTCGAATCCGATGGAACGACGGTCAAGCTCGCTGCCAATCCCAACGCCAACAACATCTACTTCACCAACGGGGATTTCGAGCGTGTCGCGCATGGCTTCGTGACCGGTGACGAGATCCTCTACAAGGTGGAGAAGGGCAGCGCGATCGGTGGCCTGGAGGATGGCCGTAGCTATCGGGTCATCAAGGTCGACGACTACACGATCCGGCTCAAGCGCAACGATGTGCTCGACAACCTGAATGTGGATTTCGTGCGCAACGGCTCGACAGTGCAGGTGGTGCGCAACGACGCCGGCAGCTGGTCGGCCGACGGCTTCGGCCAGGATGGCAACGAGCCTCTCGTCATCAGCGACGCCGGCGGCGCGACCAACGGCAGCTATCTGATCAGTTCCGCTGGCAGCAGCACGCTGACACTGGCCAGCGGCCCCGACAGCATTTCGGACATCCAGGCCACGAAAGTCATTGCCAACATGAGCTTCACCGCCTACCAGGCGGCGGTTCCGGGCACTGGATCGACGGCGGCGCAGCCCGAGATGAAGGCCACGATCACCCGGGGCGACGGCCGCAACTGGTCGAGCGACGGCTTCTCGTCGGGCTTCATCAC
>LBIU01000177.1 GCA_000987445.1 Candidatus Accumulibacter adiacens
ATTTGGGTCGAAATGACCAAGCTTCTGTTCGACGCCAGGGTTACCCGGAAAATACCGCATTTCCGTCACAATAGCAGCCGGCGAGGAACTAATGGGCGGGCAGAACAGTTGCCGTGCCGTCGGCTTGAGAACCGGCCGCGCGGCCTCGACGAAAAGGCCGGGAGGCGATGTTCTGGCAGCGAAGACGACAGAACCGTCAGGCATGGGTCGGGTCGCCCTCGCTGTCGATCCAATTCGCGCGGCTCGTCGATCAGAACAATGAATCAGTGGCTTGGTCAGGCTCCTGGAGCCGCGTCCTGCGGCGGCGGAATGGAGCCTGCCGCGCCGGTCAGCCAGGACTGAATGAATTCTTGAGCGGCAACAGGTTTGCCGATCAAGTAGCCCTGAATGGAGTCGCATCCGAGCGCGGCGAGGATGCGCAATTGCTCTTCGCTTTCCACGCCTTCGGCGACCACGCGCAAGCCCAGGCTTTTGCCCATGCGGATGGCCGCAGCGACCAGAGCGTGGTCGTCACTGTCGTCGGCGAGATCGCGAATGAATTCGCGGTCGATTTTCAGGGTGTGGAAGGGGAAGCGCTTGAGATAGCTGAGCGAGGAGTAGCCGGTGCCAAAATCGTCCATCGCGATGCGTACCCCCAGTGCCTGGATCGCCACCAGTATTTCCAGCACCTCACTCCGGTTTCGAATCAGCAGACCTTCCGTGACCTCGATCTGCAGGCTGCCGTGCGGCAGCCGGTGCAGATCCAGGCAGGCGCCTATGCTTGCCGTGATTCGACTGTCGCGGAACTGCCGTGGCGAGACGTTGACCGCCATTTGCAGGGGCTTGTCGTGGATGGTGAGCCAGCTGCGCAATTCGCCGCATGCGGTCTGCAGGACCCAATCGCCGATGTCGACAATCAGGCCGGTCTGCTCGGCGATGTGGATGAACGAATCCGGTGCCAGAAAACCGAAATCCGGACTTGCCCAGCGCAATAGCGCCTCGGCGCCGACCACGCGACCGGTGGCAACCTCGACCAAGGGTTGATAAAAGAGGCGCAGCTCGTCGTTGGCCAGGGCGCCACGAAGCCGGTGTTCCATCGAAAGACGCTGGACAGAGTGATCGTGGACATGCTGATTGAAGAAGCGGAAGGTATTGCGGCCGGAGTCCTTGGCCTCGTACATCGCAAGGTCGGCATTACGCAGCAAGGTACTCGGTGAGTCTCCGTCGGCGGGGTAAACGGCGATGCCAATGCTCGGCGAGACGAACAGTTGGTGCTGATCAATCAGGAAGGGCGGTGCGAAGGCGCCGATGATCTTCATGGCCAGCATCTGGGTGTCGTCACTGTCGTGCAGATTGCCGAGAATCACCAGGAATTCATCGCCGCCCTGCCTCGCCACGGTGTCTTCGGCGCGGGTAGTCGCAAGCAGCCGGGTCGCGGCTTCGACGAGCAGGGAATCACCGGTGCCATGCCCGAGGGAGTCGTTTACCTTCTTGAAATCATCGAGGTCAATGAACATCACCGCGACCTGGCCGCCATCGCGGTTGGCCACGGCGATGGCCTGGCCCAGTCGATCCATCGCCAGAAGGCGGTTCGGCAGGCGGGTAAGACTGTCGTACTGCGCCTGATGAAGGATCTGTTGCTCCTGCACGCGACGCAAGGTGATGTCTTCGTACACCACCAGAAAGTGCGTGATGCCTTCGTCATTGCCGGTAACCGGCGAGATGCGGACATGCTGGCAGTAGGCCCGGTCGTTTCGTCTGCCTTCGACGTTCGCGTCCCATTCACCGGTGCGGCGGACCGTATCCAGGGCGTTTTCGAGTTCCCGGGCACCGCAGGACTGGCCGCAGACGATTTCGGCGAGATTCGGGCGGAGGGCGCTCAATGCGAGCCCGGTCATCTCGTGCAGGGTGGCATTCGCGTATTCGACGTCGCCGTCGGCGGCAATGATCATCACGCCGACCGGGCTATGCTGTATGGCCTCCGACAACAGCCGCAGGCGGCCCTCGGCGAACAGGCGCTCATCGATTTCCCGCCGGAGCAGGATGTTGGATTCGTTCAGCTCGCGGGTCCGTTCGGCGACGCGATCCTCCATCCAGGAGGTGGCTTCGCGCAGGCTGCTTTCGCGGGCGCGAACCGTCTCCTGCATGACATTGAACGCGTCTGAGAGGTCGGTGAGTTCGTCGCTGCCGGTGGCCAACAGGGGTCGGTCGGTTCTGTTCCTGGCCATTTCCCGGGCTGCGGTCCCGAGCCTGGAAATGCGGCTGGAAAGTGAGCGCGCTTGCAGAAAGACCAGTAGCGCGATGATGATCAGGCCGCCACCGGAAATGCCGAGGAGTATGCGGCGCTGGCTCTGGTGTTCGCTGAGCGCACGCTCGAAGCCCTCGTCGGCGTGCACCTCGGTGTCTTCGGCCAGTTGCCGCAGCGTGTCGGAGAGCCAACGGAAGCGGGCGGCGGACTCGAACATCGAGATGCGTTCCGCCTCTGCCATCTGCATCGCTTCGGCGCGGTCGATGACCTTGAGCAGGTCGGCACGATAGCGTGTCCAGGATTCGCGCAAGCGTCTGGCGGCAAACGCGTCCTCGACAACGAGGCGGCCGGTGCGCCCGTTCAGTTCGCGGGAGAAATGCCCCATCTCGGCGAGCAACTGCGCGACGTGCGACGATACGCCGAAGTAGTCGGTCAGTTTCGAGATTTCCATTTCGATCACCCGAATGCGATTGATCCGGGTCTGCAGTCGATTCAGGTTGGCGAGTGGTCTGACCTGCTGGTTGAGCGTCGTCTCGAGGCGCTCCGCGGCGTCGCGCACGACCAGCTCGCCCAGCACGACCAGGGCCAGGACAAGCAGGCCAACAGCGCCAAATCCCAGCGTCAGCTTGCGCGATATGGTCAGCCGCCGGCTGCGCCTCATCTTCCTGTCCAATCAGCGAGCCTTGTGGTCACCGACGACTCGGGGAAAATTCTTGCGGAAGATCTTCCAGTGTGCGATCTGTCGTTCGCGCCCGAGACGTGCGGTGATGGCCTCCCATTCCTGCGCGGTCCTTGCCATTGCCTGTTCGGCACTCTGCGATCCGGCAGCCGCGAGCCAGAGTTGCTGCCCGAGAGCCGCCAGATAATCTGCGTCGCCCGGCAGACCGGTGCCGGCCGGCAAGGTGGCCGGCAGAGCGGCACGCAAGGCGTCGAGGACCTGCGGCGAGTAGACCTTGCGTATCTCGGCGTTGCCCAGATGGTTGTATCGGTAGGGGTCGGAAAAGCCGCCACTGACCAGCACCGAACGAAGGGAGTTGTCCGGGTCGGTCTGCCACATGGCAAAAAGGAAGGCGAGGGCCTGATTCTTGCCTGATCGCGGTAGCACGAGGTTGTTGCCGTACATGAGGGTCGACCGGCGCTGAATACGATTGCCGATCGCGTGGCCTGGCAGGGGGGTGGCGATGATCTTGCCTTTGATCGCCGATTGGTCGAGATTGGCCAATTTGCCGCCGGCCGGCGTGATCAGGGTCGAGAACCCCTTGCCACGCAGAAAATAGGGCAGAGTGTAGCTGTAGTCCCGGCCTTCACCGCGCACGTCCGGCGGCGAGAAGGGAATGGTCGCCAGCCAGCTTTCGGTCGCCGCGACCCCGGCGGCCGAGTCGATCAATGGCTTCATTTGCTCATCGAAGAGGTATTGCCCGGGCGCTGCAAACGCGGCATAGCGTGGGAACCAGTACATCCAGGCGGTCAGTCTTTCACGCGGTTCGAGAGCGCCATAAAAGCCTTCCAGGGGGCGATTGAAGAAGCCTGCAAGTTCCGTGTACTCCTTCCATGTCTTGGGAATGGCCAGCCTTCGACCGTATGCCTTGTGGAAACGCTTGCCTTCCTCCGCGTCTTCGAGGAGATCCCTGCGCAGGTAGATCAGCTGCACATCGAGGTCCGCCGGAATGGCGACGACTTGCTCCCCCAGATAGGCTTGCTGGCGCAGCAGCATGTAGCCGCTGTTCGTGTCCTCCGGTAGTGAGAACTTGAAGCGCTGCAGAAACGGCGTCAAATCCTCGATCAGACCTTCGTTGACCAGGTCCGGATACTCGTGATTGCGGGCAATCGTGATATCGACGTCCTGCGTCTTGCGGATGAATTCGCGCGAGGCGAGCTGGGGCATCACGACGGCGTCGAGCAGGATGCCGGTCGCTTCTTCCCAGTCGTTCTTGAGCTGATTGTCGCGGCCCATGAAGGCAGCGATGTTGCCCTGCTTGAGACTGAGGCGGATGACGGTGCCGGGCTCGACTTCGCCCGATGCGATCAATTGCTTGACTGCGGCAACGGCACGTTCGGCCTGTTCACCGGCAAGGCAGGAAAAGGCTGGCAGCAGCGCCAGCATCAAGGTCAGCAGACGAGCGGGGAAGCTGCCGAGCAGGCCCCGGGGTGCCGTGGTCAAGGGAATGCGCAAGCTATCCTCCCAGCCCTCTTTGGTGAGTGGTGCGTCCGAAGGAAATCGGACCTGATGGTCGCACTCGACTCGATGTTGTCCGCTTCCTTCCTCGCGGCATCCTGTTTCGGAGCCGACCGACGCGGAATGTTTCATTCTGTCCCGTCAACCATGATACAACCGTGACAAAAGTCCGGAATCGGCGGCGATCGAATCGCTTGCTCGCGAGATCGAGCAGGCGGCGGGGTCCGGCGGCGGGGGTCTTGACCTTTGCCCAAGGTGAGCTGGCGAGGGCGAACGGAAAG
>LBIU01000020.1 GCA_000987445.1 Candidatus Accumulibacter adiacens
GCCAAGCGATAAGACGTTTTCATTTTCAAGCCTCCTTTTCAATCAGAAATCTGCACCCGGAAAGCCCTCGATGCATGTTGCTCACCAACCTCCTTGCAGCACTTGCGAACCGTACACTATCAATGGCGGCGGCGAACCGCTCCTCGACTGCCCTTGCCATGAAGGTCGAGACTTTCGTGCGGCGGCGCCAGCCACCCGCGATGGCTACCTGCCCGCCGCGGCCGGCTTCGGCATGGCCTGCAGGACATAGAAGCCCTTGCCCACCGCCGAGGGGAAGTACACCCGCCCGCCGAAGCCCGGCGGCGTCAGCGAGTTGATGGTCAACGGCTCGAGGAAATCGGACGCGGCGAGGAGCTTGCCGGTGGCGGCGTCGCGCCAGGTCAGCTGTTCCCTGTAGTTTTCGGTGACGATGGCCGCCATCAATGGCTCCTTCTCGACACTGAGCTTGGCATTCGTCAGCAGCAGTACGCGCTTGTCCTTCGGGCCGATCAGCGGCTGGAAGGTGCTGGTCACGTCGTCGAGGACGAAAGCCACCTTCATCTCGCCCGTGGCCTGATCGAGCTTGATGCCGGCAACTTTGCCCAGGCCCATGTCGGCCGAATAGACCATGCCATTCTCGGGGTCCGCGCCGGCCTTGGGCGGCGCGAAACTGAACTCGCCGGGCCTCAGCGCTCCGAAGGGGAAGGTCACCTTGCTGCGCTTCGCGTCGTCGCGGTGGATCGCCACGATGCTTGACGACACCTCCTTGCTGCCGGCGCCATTGAGCTGGGCCACGATCCAGTCGCCGACCACGCTCGGCGCGGTAGCGGTGGTCTGGCCCTTCTGTATCGGATGGACCACCCACGATTCGTCGGCCGACAGCTTCTTCGCCGCCGGGTCCCAGAAATAGCGCCGCACACTCGACATCATGCCGATGTAGATCGCAATCCGGTCGTGGAATGTGGTGACGATGTGCGGTGACGGCGCCGGCTCGGGGAGCTGCAGCGTGTCCAGCACTTCAAGCGTGTCGGGGTTGACCGCGACCAGCACCGAATTGGGAAGCGTCATGCCTGCCTGAAGGCACTTGATGATGCCCAGCGTACCCTGGACCTTGCAGTCGGCCGGTCGGGTCTGGTTCTTGAAGATCAGCGTGCGATCGGGTGCGATCGTCAGGTGCTTGAAGTTGGACGCAGCGGGCGGTGCTTCACCGGGAGGCAGCGGGCTGAGTTTGAGAATCAGGCCGGTGTCGCCGTCAACGAGCAAGGCATGGTTCGCCCAGGACAGCGCGAGCTTGCCGTTGTCGAGGATATTGAGGTTGGTGTTGCCGATGTACCAGCCGGACGCGTTGGCGTTGTCGAAGTAGGTGCGCCAGATCTGCTTGCCGGTGGCGGCGTCTGCCTTGGCCAGGTACGGGCCCGCCGGTATCGGGTCCGCGGCGGTGGGCACCTCGCCGCCGATAATATACAGCTCGCCGGGCTGGCGGTTGTTGATGTAGGCGATGCCCGGGTAGTCGTCGGCACTGCGCCAGGCGTAGACCTGATTCGCGCCGTGCATCGCTCCAGTGAAGCTCGCGCAGGGAAAGAGGCCGCTGCGTTCGCTGTCCGAGATCTCGGCGCCGTTGAGCGACGAGTAATATCCCGGAGTCGGGATCTGCTGCTGGCAGGCGAGTTCCTTCGCGTACAGGCTGACGTCGCCGGGCAGCGGGCCGTTTGCCGCAACCTGGTTCGCTGTCAACCCGATCTGCGCGATGCGCGCCTCGACCTTCGGTTCGATCACCGACCCGCCCAGGCGGTAGGCGGCGTAAGCCAGCGCGACCAGGACCAGCAGGCCGATCAGTTTCAACAGTGTCGATGCCTTCATGGTTTCCTCTTGTTCGATTCAATTTGCGCTCGGGCTATTTCGCCGGCGCTGGCTTGGGCATCACTTGCAGCACGTAGAAGCCCTTGCCGGCGGCGGTGGGGTAGTAGAAGCGGCCGCCAAAGGTGGGCACGATCAGCCCGTTTCCTGGCATCGGCTCGAAGAAGTCGCTCTCGGCCAGCAGCTTGCCGGTGGCGGCGTCGCGCCAGGTGACCTGCTCCTTGTAGTTCTGCGTGAAGAAGCTCAGCTTGATCGGTTCGGCCTCGACGTTCGGCTTCATGTTGGAGAGCATCAGCACGCGCCGGTCCTTCGGCCCGATCAGCGGCTGGAAGCCGGTGGTCGTCAGGTCGATGACGAAGGCCGTCGACAGCTCGCCGCTGGCCATGTCGATCTTCGCGCCGGCCACCTTGCGCAGCCCCATGTCGGCAAGGTAGAGCATGCCGTTTTCGGCGTCGCCGCCGGGCTTGGGCATCGCGAAGCTCCACTCGCCCTTCTGCAGCTCCTTGCCAAAGGGGTACAGGGTCTTCATCGTCTGCGCGTCCTTCTGGCTGGCGACGACCAGGCTGGACGGCACTTTCTCGCTGCCGATGCCGTTGGTCACCACCGCCACCCAATCGCCGAGAATCGTCGCCGCGGTGGCGGCCGACTGCCCCGGTGCCATCGCGCGAATGATCCAGTCGGGATCGAGCGAGAGCTTCTTCGCCGCCGGGTCCCACACCGCGCGCTGCACGATCGTGTCCATCGCCACGTAGATGACGATGCGCCCGTCGAAGGTGGTGATCGAGTGCGGCGAGGTCGCCGGCTCGGGCAGCTCAATGCTGTCGATGACCTCAAGCGTGTCCGGGTTCACCGCGACAAGCTGTGAGTTCGGCTGTTTCATGCCTTCGGCGGCGCACTTGATGATTGCCACCGTGCCCTGCAGCGTGCAGCCCTTCGGCCTTGTCTGGTCCTTCAGGATCAGCGTGCCGTCGGGGGCGATCGTCAGGTGCTTGTAGTTAACGTCGGCTGCCGGCGCCGCGCCGCTGGGCAGCGTGTTGTGCTTCAGAATCAGGCCGCTGTTGCCGTCGATCAGCACGATCTGGTTCGACCACGCGAACGGGATGTTGCCGTTCTCCAGGATGTTCAGATTGGCGTTACCGATCCAGCGGCCCGACGCGTTGAGGTTGTCGAGGTAGGTGCGCCAGAGTTCCTTGCCGGTGGCCGCGTCGGCCTTGGCGACGAAGGGCCCGGCCATGTTCGGGTCTTCCATCGTCGGGTATTCGCCGCCGACGATGTACAGCTCGCCCGGCTTGCGGTTGTTCATGTACGAGATGCCGGGATAGTCGTCGGCACTGCGCCAGGCATAGACTGTGTTCGCGCCGTCGCGTGAACCCAGGAAGTTCGCGCAGGGGTACAGGCCGCTGCGCTCGCTGTCGGAAATTTCGGCGCCGTTCAGCGACGGGTAGTAACCCGGCGTCGGGATCTGCTGCTGGCACTCGAGTTCCTTCGCGTACAGGGCCACGTCGCCGGGCAGCGGGCCGTTGGCCGCGATCTGGCCCGGCGTCAGGCCGATCTGCGCCACGCGCGCTTCGACTTTCGGTTCGATCACCGACCAGCCCAGCCGGTAGGCCGCATAGACCAGCGCCAGCACGACCACCAGGCCGGCAAGCTTCAGAAGCGTCGGAATTCTCAAGATGCTCTCCTCTCGTGTTGGTCACCGCGCCGGCGCTGTCGGTTTTCGGCTGCCGAGGTCCTGGTCCGCGTGCATCCGCCCCGCCGCCGCAGCGGCGGGACGGGGACTCACTTCGTTAGCCCTGATGCCTCGAAGGCCGCCTTGGTGGTGTATTCGCCACGCGGGTAGTACGGCCCCATCACCTCTTCTTCCATGCCCGGCTTGACGATGTGGTTCGGACTTTGCTTCCAGTCGGGGCTGTTGGCCATGATGCGCAGCATCAGCATGCCGAAGTCGGTGCGGTTCTTCGGCCCCGGGATGCCTTCGCCGCGCGGGCTCCACTCGATCCAGGCGACGCCGTTGGCGGCGGTGGCATTCGCCGGCCGGTCCTCCTTGCGGCTGTAGACGATGGTGTAGTTGCCGTCGCTGTCCAAGGGAATCTGCATGTCGGTCAGCCCGTCGACGATCTGCCCCGAGGGCATGGCCTCGCAGCTGACCAGGGAGAAGTACTGCGTCTGTGCGGCAGGCATCACTTCCAGCCCGCGTCCGCCACTGCCGGCATAGGTGTTCGGGAAGCTGGGCATCTTGCCGCGCATCACGTACACCGGGCCGAACTTGCGCGACAGCTGGATGAACAGGTACTCGGTCTCGGGGTCGCCACCGCCGTCGATGGCGCTCTTGTAGGGGATCTTCGCGCGCTCGGCCGGCGGCAGGAAGGATCCCAGGATCGAGTAGCGGATGTTCCAGTACTTCTCCCACTTCGGCACTGGCCGAGCCGGCGCCGTCGCCGGATCCAGGGTCGGGTCGTTGCCCTTTGCGGTCACGAGGTGCTCCCACTGCTCGGGCGTCGCCGGCTGCTTGGTCGCGCCGTCGATCGGCCGGCCAAAGCGCTTGGCAACCTCTTCCTGCGACAGCGGGGTGCCATCGGCGAGCGTGCCGCGGTAGGTGGGCAGACCGCGCACGCCCGAAGGCTTGTCGGCCGGCGCCCAACCGGCACCGTCGCTACCCTGGTCGGGCAGGTAGATGCGGTTCACAAACTGATGCTGGCTGCCATCAGTGCCGACATACAGCGTGTTCTTCGGCCGCGGCTGACCGGCAGGCGGCGGATCTTCCGCCACCACATGCATGGTGAAGCGACGCTTGTCGGACAAGCGCTCGGCGCCAACGCGGAAGGGATTGATCGAACCGGCGTCGGGTTCGATGTCCGGCCCGACCAGCGCCTCGCCGGTGGACACGAAAGTGCCGTGCTCTTCCTTGTACAGCGCGAACTGGAAGTAGCGTGCGCGCGGGTACTGGTAGTTGAAGCTCACCGTGCTGCCGGCGGGGATGGCGAAACGGCCGATGAAATAGGTCGATTGCCAGTCGGGCCACAGGTTCGGGTTCTGGATCAGGCGCGGATATTCCAGATGGTTCCAGTAGCCCCAGCCGCGTGGCCCCTGGAACAGCGGGTCGTGGCCATAGCGCTGATCGGTACGAATGAAGTTCTCCAGCGACTTGTCACCGAAGCGGCGCACATCCAGGGCCTTCAGGTTGCCCACCGGCACCACCGCCGGCGGTTGCCAGGCGCCCTTGCCCAGCGGATAGACGGAGGGGGCCTCGGTCTTCGGCCAGTACATCCGCATCACGATGAACATCGGCCCATTCGGCGCCGGCAGCCAATTCGCCTCCTTATCCTCGCCCGGAGAATCCTTCTGGATGTAGACGGTCAGCGAGCCGTCGGCATTCTTCCTCAGCCCGGGCAGCATCGGCGAGTTGATCAGGTAGCGCTTGATCGGGTTGTCGATCAGCAGCTGCGTGCGCCCGTCGTACATGGTGATCGACCAGAAGGCGTTGACCGGCGGCAGCTGCCCCGCTGCGAAAGTCATCTGGTAGGTATGCTTGGCTCCGTCGAGCAGGATGCCGTTGATGTCGTTGCGCGTGAACGGATACACCGCCTCGGCCTCGCTATTGCCGTAGATGCCCAGTTTGGCAGCCGCGGCGCGCAGCGCCCAGTTGCCGTTGTAGAAGGCGCGATCACCCGCTGCCGCACCGATGTTCCAGCCGTTCACCAGGGTGCCCACGCTTTCGGCGGTGTGGCCGATCTTGGCCAACGCAGCCTTCATCGCCTCGCCCATCGCCGCCTTGACGGCGGCAGTCATGTGCTCGCCGCCGGGCTTCAGGCCGGCGCCGATGCCGACCTTGGCGAAGCGCTCGCGCATCGGCTTCTCGACCTCCGCCGTGCCGGTGGCTGGGGCGAACTGCAACAGGAAGTTGAGGTAGGCGGCAAAGTCGGTCGTGAACGCTTCGGGCTTGAAGGGCGGCCACTCGATGGCCGGCGCCGCGGGCGGCTTGGCGCCACCAATGAACGCCGACAGCGGCTTGACCCGGTAGCCGGCCTGCACTTTCTCGACATTCGGCATATCGGCCGGGTTGAACAGCTGTGTGCGGTAGATGGCCAGGCTGAACTGCGTCTCGCTGCGGAAGGTCCTGGCCACCGTCGCCGGCGCCGTCCCCTGCCAGTCGGGCCCGGCGATCAGGTAGCAGCCGGCGTCGTTACCGGTGGCGCGGCTGCCGATGTAGCCATAGTTGTCGGTGTACAGGTCGACCAACTGCACGTCGTAGTAGCGCGCCGGCTCGATCTTCGGCATGCACAGTACCATCGGCTCGGCACGCAGATCGAGCATCACCATCGAATAAGGGGTATCGCTGTTCGGCGTGCTGATCGCCGTATCCTTCGGCGTGTAGACGCGCGCTTCGTTGTGGAGGGTGTTGAACGGCGCCTTGAACTGACCCGACTTGCGGTCGATGAAGTAGTCGTACTGCACCTTGTAGCCGACGATCATCGGCAAGCCGTAGAGATAGGCCTCCTCGACCACGGCCTTGATTTCGGCAATCGTTTCCGCGTCCGCTTCCTTCGCCGCCAGGCTTGCCGCGCCCATGGAAGAAGCCATGGCGATCGCCACAGCCAGCTTGACTATTCGCTTGCGCATTTGTAGAACTCCTTCCTTTGCCAAAAACCCGGCTGAACACCGCGGGCGACATGGAGATGACCGGCCAGCCGATGAAACGAGGCGATTGTCGACGGTTCCGTACCAGGTTGCTTGATAATTCACGACATCTGCAGCGGCTCACCGGAACGGTTCACCATGACGAATGATCAGGCGATGCCAGAAGCGAAGCGTCCCTATGGCGAAGTGCCGGAGGGATTTCAGCGCGTTGGCCCCTTGGCGAACATCGCCCAGACAATCGCGCACTTGGCGCTTGACGCCGAAGCGCTGTTCGCCAGCGTCGGCGTCGCCAGCGATCTGTTCAGCAACCCGGACAACCTCATCTCGCCGTACACGGCCGGCAAACTGCTCGAACGCTGCGCCGAACTCAGCGGCTGCCCGCACTTCGCACTGCTTCTCGCGCAGGCGCAAAGCGCGTCCTCGCTGGGCATGGTCGGCGAGCTGCTGCCGCACTGCGCCGACGTCGGCACGGCGCTGGCCCACCTGCAGAACCTTCTGCACCTGCACGACCGTGCCGGGATAGCGACGCGTACCATCGATGGCCACTCCGCCACCTTCGGCTACACCTTGTTCGCCGGGCCAATCGCCGGCGTCGACCAGATCTACGACGGCACGCTGGTCATCGCACAGAACATCATGCGCCTGCTCTGCGGCCGACAGTGGAAAGCACGCGCCGTGCTGCTCTCACGACGCCGACCGGAAAACCCGCGGCCCTATAGGCAGGTCTTTCAGTGCCCGGTCGAATTCGACGCCGAGAGTTCGTCACTGGTCTTCCCCGCCAGCGATCTGAGCCTGCCGGTTGCCGGAGCCGACCCTGATCGCTTCAAGCTGTTGAAAGAAAAGCTGGAAGACATCCGCAGCCGGCATGACCTCGACCTCGTCGCGCAGACTCGTCGCGTGGTGCAGGCAATGGTCGTCCTGCGCCGCTGTTCGCTGAGCGCAGTCGCCCGCGAACTGTCGATGAACCCGCGCCGCCTGAACCGCTTGCTCGAGCGCGAGGGAAGTACCTACCGGCAGTTGCTCGACGACGCCCGCTGCGGTCTCGCCCTGCGGCTGATCCGCCTGACCGATCTGTCGCTCGGACAAATCGCCGTGGTCCTCGACTATTCAAGCGCCAGCGCCTTTACCCATGCCTTCAAGCGCTGGAAGAACGTCTCGCCAATGGCATGGCGCAGCCTGCATGGCCGCTCGCT
>LBIU01000178.1 GCA_000987445.1 Candidatus Accumulibacter adiacens
ACGGGGTCGATGACCCGTTCGTCGAGAGCGCGCACGTCGCGGCCCAAGGCCAGCGTCGGGCGGGTCAGCAGGCTGCTCGCCAGCGCCTCGATCCAGAAGCGCTGCAGGGCGGCGGTATATAGCCAGTCCTGCCGGGCCAGCCAGCACGGGACCGTGCGCGCCGGCCGGCGAACCAGATGCATGTAGCTCGGCGCGAGCAGAAACTGGTAGGCGCGCCAGGCGGCGTGCAGGCCGGAATAGCAGGCGGCCAGCCAGAACAGGCCGAGGCCGCAGAGCGCGAACATCAGACCGACCTGGGTCACCGTCGAGAAGATCAGTGCCGACTTGACGTCACTCTGCAGCAGTGCGCAGAGAGCGCCGTACAAGGCCGTGGCCAGACCGACGACGACCAGCAGCGCCATCATGTCGGGCACCTGCAGCAGCAGCCCCTGCAGGCGACAGAGCAGGAAGACGCCAGCGTGTATCATCAGCGAGCCGTAGAACACCGCCGACGACGGCGTCGGTCCTTCGAGTGCACGGGCGACCCACGGCGTGAACGGCAGCTGCGCCGACTTGACGACCGCCGCGAGCACGAAGCCGGCAGCCAGCAGGCGTGCGCTGACCACGCTCATCGTCCCGTCGCCGGTCAGACTCGCCCATTCGACGCTGCCCACCGACCACACCGCGAGGCCGATGCCGAGCAGGAAGCCGGCGTCGCCGACGCGGTTGACGACGAAGACGAAGACCGCGTTGGCGGTCGCCACGGGGCGCTCCCAGGCGTAGGCGATGAGCAGCCACGAGCTGATACCCGCCAGCTCCCAGCCGACGAAAGCGAGCACCGCGTTGCCGGCGAGGACGATCAGCAGCATGCCGGCGAGAAACAGGCTCATGCCGAGGAAGAAGCGCGGGAAGGCGCGCTCGCGGTGCAGGTAGGTAGCCGAGAAACGCAGCCCGATCCAGGCGATCAGCGTCACCAGCGTGGCCATCGGCAGGCTGTAGGCGTCGAGTGCGAAGGACAGGCCAACGCTCGTCTGGCCGATCGCCAGCCATTCGCCGGCGCGCAGAGTGGCCGGCACACCGTTGAGCAGCGCCGTCAGGTCGAAAAGCAGCAGCAGGAGCAGGGCGCCGAGCGCGGCACCGCTGGCCAGCCCAGCGGTCAGCGCTTCCTGCTGCTCGCCTGGCTGTCGGCAGAAGAGCATGCGCACTCCGATCGCCGCCGCCGCCAGAAGCGGCAGCAGCGGTACCAGCCAGACCAGGCGCATGCTTGCGGCGAGCATGGTTTCGAGCGCGCTCATGCCACTGCCTCCAGTGGCTGGCGCAGCAGAGCGGGCGGCAGCGCTTCGCGCCGGCCAGCGAACCAGTCGAGCGAACGCTCGACCTCGGCAATGCGCGGCGTCGCTTCCGCGGCCGGGTCTGGATGCCAGGCCTGCCAGCCGTTGGCCGGATCGAAGAGGTGAATGGCGCCGCTTTGCGGGTGCTTGGCGGCCAGCACCACCCAGCCGTTGCCAACCAGCTCCTGCAGTGGCGGCTGCCGCTGGTAGATGGCGGTGAGCAGTTCCGTGCTCTGCTCGACGACGACCAGCAGGCGCATCGGTTCGTGGATTTCGATCATCTGCAACGGCAGGCCGGTGCGCAGATCCGAACTGGAGCCCTGCATGACGCCAAACAGGCCGGCCAGGTTGTGCATCACCTTGCTGCCGCAGCCGAAGCCTTCGTTATCGACCGTCGAGAAGTAGTACTCGAGGTTGATGCCGGCGCCGACCGGGCCGGCAGCGAGCAGCGTCGCTTCCAGGATGCGGCCTTCGTGGTCGGGCAGGGGATCGTAGGAGATCAGGAACACGCGGCGATCGAAAAAAGCGCCACGGCTCATCGTCCGGCGACCGATGAAGGCGGTGGCCACCGTTGCATGCCCGAGTTCGGGTCGGGCCTGCGCGATGTCCTGGCAGCGGTCGGCGAGATGCTGCCGCGCCTGCGCCGGGGAGGGCGCGGGCGGTGCCGAGGCGAAGCGGCGGCAGCGCTCGACGGCATGCAGGCTGGTCGCCTGCGCACAGTCCCGGCGCATGGCCGCGAAGGCCTCCTGGTGGCTGGCCGGCAGATGTTCGAGGTCGTACCAGAGGTAGCTCTCGTCGCAGGTGTTGTGCTCGGCACCAACGAAGACCGTCGTGTCGGGAATCCGCAGGCCCTGCTCGGCAAGTCGGGCGCGGATCGCCGGGCGGTTGGCCAGGGCCGCGAAAACACGCGCATTCGGGCCACCGTGCCGGCCGGAGCAGGCGCCGCAATCGTAGGCCGCCAGATGCGGGTTGTTGCGACTGTCCGAGCCGTGGCCGACGATCAGCACCAGCGGCGCGAAGTCCCTGGTCAGGCCGATGCTGCGCAGGAAGCCGCCGACCCGCGTCACCTGTTCATCCTCGCTGAAGCCGAGGCGAGGTGCCTCGGCGCTGGCCGGGCGACGGGCTTCGCTGTCTTCGGCGGTCAGCTGCAGCCTCGCCGCCAGCGGTCGATCGAAGGCCTCGCGCCGACGCGCGAGCGAGGCGCCGAAGCGCCCCGGGGCGAGGGTTCTGGCGAGCAGCGCCAGCAGGGCCACCGGGCCGGCGGCGGCAGTCAGCAGCGCCGCCTGCAGCCAGCCGCGGCGGCTGCCCTGATGCAGGCATTCGCGCCAATCGAGGCGCAGCCGCCGGCGCCGCTGGTGCGCCTGTTGTGCCGCCTCGCTGCCGCTCGGTACTTCTTCGCGGATGGCGTTCGTGGGCCGCACGACGATCGGGCACAGGGCGCTTGGCGCCTCATCGTCGAGGCCCTGCCAAAGCATCGGCACGCCAAAGAAACCGGCGGCGCCGAAAGTCTCGAAACCCGGATTGACTTCCTCCAGGTGGCGGCGCGAACCCTCCTCGCGATCGTCCATGCAGAAGACGAACTGCGCTTCGGCCTTCCCTGCGAGCGCGGTCGCACGGCCGTGATTGGCGGCCAGCGCAGCGAAGATCTGCTGCCGATAGTGGTGTTCGTAGGCCAGCAGCCAGACCTGCCCGCGTTGTTCGCGGTTCAGGGAAGCGGCACAGTCGAGCAGGGTCTGCGCGCCGGCCGGGGCGATGTCGCGCAGTCGCCGCCCGCCCAGACCCAGTCGTTGCGCGAGAACGAAAAGCGGCCAGGCCGCCAGCGCTGTCCGCTCTCTGCGCACGTCGTCTGGAAGGCCGGCGCCCTGTGGCTCGGCAGAAGCGGGAGGGAAAGACGAGGAAAGGCGGGTGGCAAATTCCTGCCAGCTACCTCGCGCGTCGTTGCACGGCGCAGCCAGATTCGGGGTCACCGCTTCGAGAAGCTCTTCGCTCAGTTCTTGCTTGCCAAAGGCATGTCGGACACGCAACTCGGCGGCATTGGCGGCGAAGTACTCACCCAGCTGGGCGAGGCTGAGTGGCAAGTCCCAGATGCGGCGAAGCAATTGCTCGCCAAAAAGGCGTTCGAGCAGCAGTCGCACGGCGAGGAAATCGGCCAGCGCGACCGGCGGCTCACCCGCCCGTGGGTGGGCTTCGCGCCAGCAGCACATGCCAGCCCAGCCAGGCAGTTCGAGCGCCAGCCGCTGCAGGTAGGCGTCCCAGTTCGCTTCCTCGATACCGAGCTTCAGCAACTCGCCGATGATCGCCGGCAGCGGCTGCTCCGGCAGTTGCGCGATCTCCTGCCGCGCGCCGACGAATTCGTCAAGTTCCCAGCTCCAGTCGCTGGCGGCGCTCTGCCGCCATGCGGCATAGAAGCCTTGCCCCGGCGCCCTGTTGCGCCAGGCGGCAAGGCCCTGGTCCAAGTGTGCGCCGAGATGGCGAATCAGGCTCGGCTGCAGCGCTTCGCGGACATCCTGGCCGCTCAGGTGGGCGAGCAGGGTGGCCAGCGTCCAGCGCTCGCCGAGGCCGGCGATCAGTTCCTGCCAGAGCGCTGCGGCGGCTTCCGGCACGGGCTCGCCATGCTGCGCCCGCGCTTCCGGCTTCATTTCCGGCCAGCTCGGCCACTCCTCCGCGCCCTCGCTGGCTGGCGCCGGCGCGGCCGTCGACGAAGGCTGCAGCGCACAGGCGGCTGCCCACAGATCGGCCACCGCCGCCGGCTCGTCGAATCCTTCCGCCTCGGCGGCGACCAACAGTGCTTGCCGCGCCGCCGGCTCCAGGTCGCTCCGCCAGCGCGTGAAAGCGCCGTCTTCCTCGCCATGCCAGCGAAGCTGCGCCGCTGACAGCCTGCTCGGCCGGTGGCGCAGGGTCGCCTGCAGGACTTCTCCGCGGCGTAGTCGGCGCGCGCCGATGGCGAGCAGCAGCTCGTCGCTGCGCGCGGCCGGCAATTGCCGCAGCGCGGCGTCGAGATCGCTCGCCGTCACGCGGCCCTGCCGGTAGAGCTGGCGACAGCGTTCTTCGTCAAGCCAGGTATTGGCGCCGGTCAGTCGCGAAGCTTCGCTGCAGGCTTCGGCAAAAGGCAGATGCTGGAAGGCGTGCAGGGTGTTGTGATGGACGAAGTCGCGCAACGGCGCCTGTGCCGGCAGCAGGTGTTCAAGATGCGCCAGGCAGCGCTCGACGCGCGTCAGGGCGTCCATGGACTCGGGATGGGCGGGCGTCGTCATCAGCTCATGAATTCATCGATTCGTCACCTGCTCGCTCAGCCTCCAAAATGCTGCGCCAGGCGGGCGAGCGACGAGGACATCAGGCCGAGCAGGGGCGCCGGGTAGAAACCGATAAGGACGATGGCCGCGCTCAGCGCGCCGGCGGTGAGCGTTTCGCCGCGGTTGAGGTCGGCGAAAGTCGCGACACCTGCCGCCGCTCCGCCGAAAGGCCGCTCGGGGCCGGTCGACAGGCGGCGAATGGCGCGCAGGGCGTAGGCTGCCGAGATCAGTACGCCGATCGAGAGCACCGCCAGCCAGCCGCCCCAGCGGCCGTAGGCGCCGATCAGCACCTGCAGCTCGGCGATGAAGCCGGCGCTCCCCGGCAGACCGACCGATGCCAGCAGGGTCAGGGTAATGAATACCGCAAAGCGTGGCGCCGTCCGGTTGAGCGAACCGTAGGCCGTGAGCTCGCGCTGGTGCGTGCGCTCGTAGAGCAGTCCGATGAGCATGAACAGCAGCCCCGCCGCCAGTCCGTGCGCCACCATCTGCATCACTGCGCCGTTCAGCCCGGCCTCGTTGAGCGCGGCGATGCCGAGCAGCACGACGCCCATGTGCGAAATCGACGAGTAGGCAATCATCGCTTTCAGGTCGGTCTGCCGCCAGGCGAGAACCGCACCGTAGATCAGGCTGAGCAGCGCCAGTAGCGCCAGCCAGTCCTGCAGCGCCTGCGCCGCTCCCGGGAGCGTCCACACTGCGCGGATCAGGCCGTAGGCACCCATCTTGAGCAGGATTCCGGAGAGCAGGACCGAGATCGGACTCGGCGCCTCGACATGCGCCAGCGGCAGCCAGCCGTGCAAGGGAACGATCGGCATCTTGACGCCGAAACCGAGCAATAGCCCGAGAAAGACCAGAATCTGCGTTTTTTGCGGCAACTGCGCGCTGCCGGCGGCCATGTCGTCCATCGCGAAACTGTGTCCGGGGGCGACGTCGTAGAGCAGCAGTAGCGCGATCAGCATGAACACCGAGCCGCCGAGGGTATACAGCACGAAGTTCAGTGCCGCGCGGTGACGATTGGCTCCCCCCAGACGGTCGATGAGGAAGAACAGGGGGATCAGCGTCAGTTCCCAGAACACATAGAACAGCGACCAGTCGCGTGCGGCAAAGACGACCAGCATCGAGGTTTCGAGGCCCAGGATCAACGAGAAGTAGAGCTTCGCGCCAGCGCGCACCGCGGTCGAGGTGAAGATCGCGACGAAGCACAGGACGGTCGCCAGCAGCAGCATCGGCAGCGAAATGCCGTCGATACCGAGCGCCAGGCTCGAGCCCACGCGGGGGTTCCACGGGCGGGTCTCGAACATCTGGATGTCGCCGATTGCCGCGTCGAAGTCGAGCAGCAACAGGCAGGCGCAAAGCATCGTCGCTGCGGCGAAGAGGCTCGCGACATGACGCAAGAGGTCGACCTTGCGACTCGGCAACAGCAACAGCAGACCGGCACCAAGAAGCGGCAGCAGCAGGAGAGTTTTCAGCATCGCCGAGCGAGGGGGCTCGCAGGAAGCACGCCCCCTTGAAATTATTGTTGTCGTGAACGAGGATTATGCCAGCAATGGCGGTGCTTTCATCCGCCGCCCAGCTCCGGAGTCGACGATGAGTGAAGCAGTTTGCCGAAATTTGCGTATTCACGGTCGCGTCCAGGGCGTTGGTTACCGCTGGTCGCTGTCGGCCGAAGCCGAGAGACTTGGGCTCACCGGCTGGGTGCGCAACCGCCGTGATGGCAGCGTCGAAGCGCTGGTCAGCGGCCCGACGGAAGCGATCGACGCCTTGGTCGTCTGGGCCCGCCGCGGGCCGTCGATGGCCCGCGTCGACAGCGTCGCGTGCAACGAGGGCAATGCCGGCGAGCTTGGCAGGCGCAGCGGCTTCGTCCAGATCGCTACGCGCTGAGCGAGTTCGTTCCGGCGCTCAGCGCACGCTGATCTCGACGCGGTCGTAGCGGCCGGCGTCGTCCATGACCGTGATCTGGTAGCGTCCGGCATCGCTGAAGCGCTGCTGCAGGGCGCGATCGGCCGGCACGCGGCCGATCTGGCGGCCGTTCAACAGCCAGATCAGCGCTTCCTGACCGCCGCGGGCTTCGAGGCGCAGCTCGGGTGCCGGGCCGTTGCCGGCGCGGCGGATGGTGGCGCCGTTGCTGATGCCGACGATGCGCAAGCCGCCTTCCGGCGCGCGCGCGCCGGCGCACTCCGGTGCCCAGGCGGGGGACAGCGCGCGTGCGCGCGTTGCGGCGTCGAGCCAGGGTTCGAGGGCCGCGGGCCAGCGCGCCATGTCCACGGCGCTCATTGCGCCGGCGGCGCAGGCGGCACGAACGCGCAGTCCGCTGGCCGCGTCGCGGTAATCGGTGTAGCGGGCGCCGCCGCCGCGCAGCCGATCGGCGAAGGTCGGCGGCGCGGCCTCGTTGAGAATCCAGGCCGTTCGTTCCTGATGGCAGAGCTCGGGCGGTGTGCTGTCGCTGCGTGTGCCGAGTGGCCAGCAGATGCGGGTTGCCGAAACGCTCGCTGGCGGCGTCCTTGACCCTGGTGGCGAGTCGTCGATGATCGCAAAGACGTCGACCAGCAGGGGAGCCGCGATGTTGGCGCCGAAAAAGCCGGGATTCGGCGTGCCGTCGGGCCGGCCGATCCAGACGCCGACGCTAAAGCGGTCGCTGACGCCGACCGCCCAGGCGTCGCGGAAACCGAAGCTGGTGCCGGTTTTCCAGGCGATGCCGCGGCGTGCGCCGAGACCGTCGTTGAGCAGCCGCGCGAGCGGGCCGCCCGCCTCGAGGATGTCGCGGATGATGAAGGCCGCGCCTGCGCTCATCATCCGTGCTTCCGTGATCGGCGCGTCGGCAAAATAACGCGGCTGGCCGCTGACGCCGGCGCGTGCCAGGGCGGTATACGCGCCGACCAGGCCTTCCAGGTTCACCGCCGTGCCACCGAGGATGACGCTCAGATTGGCGGCCGCACCGCGCGGCAGTTCCAGTTTCAGGCCGCCGCGGCGCAGCAGGGAGACGAAGCGCTGCGGCCCGAGCCGTTCGAGCACTTCCACCGCCGGCACGTTGAGCGACCTGTGCAGGGCTTCCGAGACGCTGACCGGGCCGCTGAAGTTGGCCTGGAAATTGCCCGGCTGATAACCCGAGAACGACTGCGGCACGTCGGCGAGCAGCGACTCGGAATGGATCAGTCCTTCGTCGAGGGCCAGCCCGTAGAGGAAGGGCTTCAGGGTCGAACCGGGTGAGCGCGAGGCCTGCACCATGTCCACATGGGCAAAGCGCGCGTTATCGGTGAAATCGGCCGAGCCGGCGTAGGCGCGCACTTCGAGTGTCTGGTTGTCGACCACCAGCGCCGCCATGGAGACGCGTGGCGGCAGCAGTGGCAGCCTTGCCGCGAGCAGGTATTCGACCGACTGCTGCAGGCTGGCATCGATGGTGCTGTCGATGCGCGCGGCGCGCGGCCGCAGCCGCCGCAGGCGCTCGGCGAGCAGCGGCGCCAGCAGTGGCTCGCGGATGCTCTGGGCAATCACCGCTTCCTGGCGGGCGTCGCCAATCGCCGCCGCGCCCCAGCGCGATTGCAGGCGATCGAGGACCTTGTCGCGCGCTTCCCGGGCGCGTTCCGGGTAGCGGTCGGGGCGCAGCCGCGAAGGGGCTTGCGGCAGCACGGCCAGCAAGGCCGCTTCGGAGGCGCTCAGCCGTTGCGCGGATTTGCCGAGGTAGGCGCGGCTGGCCGCCTCGACGCCTTCGACGACGCCGCCCATCGGCGCAAAGCTCAGGTAGATCTCGAGAATCTCGCGTTTCGAGAGGTGCAGTTCGAGCTGCAGCGCGCGTGCGATCTGGCGTAGCTTGCCGGCAACACTGCGCGAGGACGAGTCGGGTTCGAGCAGGCGCGCCACCTGCATGCTCAGCGTCGAGCCGCCCGAGACGACCTCGCCATGGCGCAGCCATTGCCAGCCGGCGCGCAGCAGGGCCCAGGGATTGACCCCCGGATGCCACCAGAAGCTGCGGTCCTCGTAGGCGATCAGTGCTTCGATATAGCGCGGCGAGACCTCTTCGATGCGTACCGGGTGGCGCCAGATGTGTTCGCGGTCGGGAAAGGCGCGCAGGGGTGTTCCATCGCGCGCGACGACCAGTTGCGCCCGTGCTGCCGATCGCTCGGGCAGGGGTGGCGGCCAGAGCTGGTCGGCCACCAGCAAGAGGCTGAGGGCCGCCGCCAGCGCCAGCTGCAGCTTGCGCTTCAGCGGCATGGCACGCGTCATTTCCCGCTGGCGGCCTGGCCTTCCCTGCCGTCGCTGATCAGCAGCGTTTCATCGCCACCGGCACGGCCGTAGACTTGCGGCTGGTACATGTCCTCGGCGTAGATCGGCGGCACCACGAAGCGCCCCGGGGTGACGACGCGCACGCGGTAGAAGAACTGCATACTGCCGGCCAGCCGGGCGGCGACGACGAAACGGTCGTCGCGAAACTCGACATGCTGGATGTTGTTGTTCAGCATCGCCTGCCGCGGATCGACGCCGTCGATGGTGACCACCGACTGCTCTCCCTGAACGAGGTTGGCGTTTTCGATTTCGAGACCGGCCGGTATGTAGTCGACGACCAGACCGTTGGCGTAGCGTCCGGCGCTTTTCACCCGCAGGCGAACGATCGCCGTTTCGCCGACGCGCAGCGGGCGATCGCCGAGCGGCGTGCCGTCGGCGGCGAACCAGTCGCGCTTCAGATCGAAGTCCTGGCGCCGTGCCGCCGGCATGTTCACCGGGTTGCCGGCGAAGTTGAGCTCGGCGAACAGGCGTTCCTGGCCTGGGTTGCTGATCGTCACGCCTGCCGCGAGTTGATCGGCCGACAGGGGCAGGAATTGCGTTCCCTGGCCGCCGATCGCCTGCGCCTGGCCTGCCGACAGGAATTCGCCACGCCATTCCCGGGCCGTGTCGCTGGCGAAGCGGCGCCCGAGGAGGAACAGCGCCATCTTTTCCTGCGTGCTGTAGTAGCGGCCGCTGACCATTTCGCTGGCGACCTGGGCCAGCAGGTCCTCGCGTCCGGCGGGCGTCAGCTGATGC
>LBIU01000179.1 GCA_000987445.1 Candidatus Accumulibacter adiacens
AGCGCGTGCGCGGCAATCGTCTGCACGGCATCGAAGAGCTGGTAGAAGGCGACGTAGCCGAGTAGCCCGAGCGCCACGGCCTGGACCGCCGGGTCGTCGGTGTAGGCGGCGGTCAGCGGCGCGGCGAGCAGCCACAGCAGGCCGCCGAGCAGCGTCGACAGGACGCCGGCGAGCAACAGGCCGGCGCCAGCCGAAAGCTCGGCACGGTGCCAGTCGCGTGCGCCGGCGGCCTGTCCGACCTGTGCCAGGGTGGCGATGGCCAGCGCCAGTGGCAGCATGTAGCAGATCGCGGCGAGGTTGGCGACGATGCGGTGCCCAGCCACGACCGTCGCGCCGAGTTGGGCGATGAACAAGGCCATCAGGGTGAACGAAGAAATCTCGACGAAGTTCGAGAAACCCATCGGCAGACCGAGGCGCAGCAGTTCGGCCAGCGGGCGGCGGCGCGGCCACTGCCAGTCGGCGCGTAGCCGGTAAGGTCGCAGCACCTTTGCGAACAGCAGGTAGCCGGCGGCGGCGAGCATCGAGAACCAGCCGACGACAGCGTTCGAGATGCCGCAGCCGAGGACCCCGAGCGCTTCGCCGCCCCAGCTGCCGGTGACCAGCAACCAGGCCAGCAGCGCGTGCAGCAGGGTGCTGGCGATGCTGATGATGAGCAGTGGGCGGGGATTGCCGAGGGCGTTGCAGAAGGCGTGGAAAGTCCGGTAGAGGAGCACCCCGGGCAGTCCCAGCGCGAGCAGGCCCAGGTAGGCGCGCGCTTTCTCTTCGACGTTCGCTTCGATCCGCGAGAGGGCGAACAGCGGCTCGGGGTGGAGCAGAAGCTGCACGCCGGGGACGGCCAGCAGCAGCGCCAGCCAGAAGGCCTGTTGCAGGGTGCCGGCGATCTCCCGCTCGCGGCCGGCGCCGCGCAGGTGGGCGACGCTGGGCGCGACGGCTTGCAGGATGCCGGCGAAGGCAAAGAGGACCGAGATGTAGATGCCGCCGCCAACGGCCACCGCTGCCAGATCGTCGGTCCCGTAGTGGCCGAGCAGGGCGGTGTCGATGACCATCATGCCCATCGACGTCAGCTGCGCGATCAGCATCGGCGTCGCGTGCGCGACGATGTGGCGGGACTGCTGGGCGAGCATTGGCGGCAAAAGCGAATGGAGTGGCCAGGGGGGGCGCCAAGGCTACCCGATTTTTCTCGTGCGCGGGTCGCTGACTGACGCCGGCCGTGGCCGGCTCGCGGCCCAGCCAGGCGGCCGGAACGAGGCATCGAGGGGCGCCGCGAAGGGCCTGGCGGGCGTTCCGAAAATGGACAGCTGCGCGACAAATCGGCCATAATCACAGGATAATTTTGTGGCGCTCCTGATGAAGTTCCTCTTCGACCTTTTCCCCGTCATCCTCTTTTTCGTTGCTTACAAGCTCGCGGACCTCTATGTCGCGACCGGGGTGGCGATCGCCGCCACCTTCGCGCAGATCGGCTGGCTGCTGTTCAGGGGGCGCAAGATCGACACCATGCTCTGGGTCAGCCTGGTGGTGATCACTCTTTTCGGGGGAATGACCCTGCTCCTGCACGATGAAGCCTTCATCAAGTGGAAGCCGACCATCCTCTACTGGGCGTTTGCCGCGACCTTGCTCGGGGGCGTTCTTTTTCGGCGCAAGAATCTGATCCGCATGCTGATGGCCGGACAGTTGGATCTGCCGGAGGCGGCCTGGGACAAGCTCAACTGGGCCTGGATGGGATTCTTCGTGTTCATGGGGATCATCAATCTGCTGGTCGCTTTCAATTTTTCGACCGACGACTGGGTCAATTTCAAGCTCTTCGGCGCTACCGGCCTGACCCTGGTCTTCGTGCTTGCGCAGGGCTTGCTGCTGTCGAAACATATCGAGGAGAAATAATCATGCTCTATGCCATCGTCGGTGAAGATCGCGCGGATTCGCTTGCCGACCGGCTCGCTGCCCGGCCGGCACACATCGAGCGTCTGAAGGCGCTGGAGGCAGAAGGCCGCCTGCTCCTGGCTGGCCCCTTTCCGGCCATCGATTCCCCGGACCCCGGGCCGGCTGGCTTCTCGGGCAGCCTGATCGTTGCCGAGTTTTCCTCGCTCGAAGCGGCGCGCAGCTGGGCTGACGCCGACCCCTATGTGGCCAGCGGCGTTTATCAGGCGGTCAGCGTCAAGCCGTTCAAGAAAGCGCTGCCGGCGTGAGTGATCGCCACGATGCCGGTGCTGCTGCCGACAGGGAAGCGGTCATCCAGCAGCGACTGGCGGTGTTGGCTCCGCTGCGTTGCCAGCTGATCGACGACTCGGCGCGACACGCCGGTCACGAAGGTGCCCGTGGCGGCGGTGCTCACTATCGCCTGCTGATCGTTTCGCCGGCTTTTCTCGGCCACGGCCGTGTCGCCAGGCACCGCATGGTTCATGACGCCCTCGGCGATCTGATGCGCAGTGCGATTCACGCCCTGAGCATCAGGGCGCTGACTCCCGAGGAAGCAGCCTTGTCGTCGGCGATCGAATCCTGATTGCGCTTGTTTCACCCCCCGGAAATTACGAACTCACTCCAACAGAAGGAAGACAGACATGCACAACCTCTCCAAGCTGGCTAGCGCTCTGCTGCTCGGCGCCATGATTTCCCTGCCGGCGGTTGCGGCCAAGAGTGGCACCCTGGTCACCGTCAACGGCGTCGCCATTTCCGACAGCGTTGCCAATGCCTTCCTGGCCGAACAGGAAGCCCAGGGGACCCCCGAGACGCCGGAGCTGAAGAATGCGATCAAGGAAGAATTGATCCGCCGCGAACTGCTGGCTCAGGAAGCCAAGAAAATGGGCCTCGACAAGAAATCCGAGGTGGCTGCCCAGGCTGATCTGGCCCGGCAGGCGATTTTCATCCGCGCCTTCATCCAGGACTACATCAAGAAGCACCCGATCAGCGACGCACAGGTCCAGGCCGCGTATGATCGTGTCAAAGCGCAGATGGGCGGTACCGAGTACAAGGTGCGCCATATCCTGGTCGAGCAGGAAGCGGATGCCAAGTTGATCATCGTCAACCTCAAGAAAGGCGAGAAATTCGAGGACCTGGCCAAGCAGTCCAAGGATCCCGGGTCACGCGAGAAAGGCGGCGACCT
>LBIU01000180.1 GCA_000987445.1 Candidatus Accumulibacter adiacens
CTCTTCCCCAACCCTTCTCCCGCGAGGGGAGAACGGCCGGGGGGTGAGACGGGGAATTCAGGGAGCATGCTCCCTGCCCGGCGAACGATTCCGGCGTGCAAGCCGGAATGCGCACTGCTAGTGGAGGGAAACGGTCATGACTTTCATGATTTTTGGGCGTCTCGGCAGTCATGACCGTCACCGGCATGAGCCGGCTCGGCCGGCTGCGGCTCGTGCGCCGGCTCCGGCGCCGCTTCCGGCTCAGCGGTCTGCTCCACCGCCACCTCCTCAGCCGGCGTCGGCTCATCGACCATCTGGTCCTGGACCATCTGCTCATCGACCCGTGGATCGAGCGCTGCCGCCAGCGGCGAGCTGCTGGTGCTATCGGGCATCAGGACATGGTGCAGGGGCGCACCGGCGACCTCGTGCAAGTGACTGACCCGCCACGGCTGCACGCGCCAGGCGAGGATCACGGCGCAGCCACAGACAAAGGCATAAAGCATGTTGGCACCGAGAAAACGCATCATCACGCCGGCCAGCAGCGGCCCGATGCTGGCGCCAACGCCAAAGGTCAACAACAACATCGCCGTCAGCGCTACCCGCCGTTCCCCGCCGACGTGATCATTGGCCAGGGCCACCGCCAGCGGGTAAAGACTGAACTGCAGCATGCACACCAAGCCACCGACGGTAAACAGCAGCCACAGCGGCGCCTCCGGCAATACCGCCAGCGGCAGCGCAGCCAGCGCCAGGAGCACGCCACCGCGGCCGATCAACCACACCCGGTCGCGCCGGTCCGACAGCCAGCCAAGCGGCCATTGCACGAGCATTCCCGCGAGAATGCAACTGCCCATGAACAGGCCCACCTGCTCGGTGGACAGCCCCATGCGCGTCCCATAGAGGGGGGCCAGCCCGTAGAAGGAACCGATCAGCAGGCCGGCAACGGCGATGGTAATCAGCGACAGTGGCACGCGCGCAAGGAAGAAACGCGGCTCGAGCGGCGCCGAGTGTAAACTGGCGGGGTGCAGCCTGCGGGTCAGGGCCACCGGCACCAGGCACAGGGAAAAACACAGCGCCACCAGCATCAACAGCTCGGGACCAAGCTCCGTGGAAACGACCAGGACCAGCTGGCCGAGAACCAGGCCAAGGTAGGAAGCCGCCATATACCCGGAGAAAACCTGCCCCCGCTGACTGCTGCTGGCCTGCTCGTTGAGCCAGCTCTCGACCACCATGTACTGGCACATGGTGCACATGCCGATCAGCACCCGCAGCAGCAACCACGCCGGCAACCAGGCGCTGAGTCCATGTCCGAGAACGGCGGCGGTAATTACACCCGCACACACCGCATAGGCGCGAATATGGCCAACGCGGGCGATCAGCCGATGCCCGACCTTGCCACCAAGCACCAGGCCAAGATAGTTGGCGGTCATCAACGCGCCAACCCACAGGCCGTCGGCCGTCTCCGCCACACGCAATGCCAGGTAGGTATTCAACAGACCTGTGCCCAGGAGCATCAGGAGGGTGGCAAAGTACAAGGAACGGAAGGACTTCAAAATCAGGAACATTCTGCGACGACTCGCTTATGGAAGGCGCCCTCCGGCCTTGCCGGGTGGCAAGCGGGCGAGCTCGCTCACCGGGGAGAGCTTCGCACAGAAACCCAGAGCGTGTTGCGCGAAGGGCTTGCGCGAAGAGCGGCCGTGCGCTGGCGCGGGTCTCGCGCCGCGACGCAGCGGTCGAATCACCGCATTTTCCTCAGCGCCAGGGTACGCAACCCCGGCGTGCTGCATCAAGCGGCTCTGCGCATCCCGCCCCGGGGATCAGGGGGCGGGGCCGGACGCAGGGCCTTACGCCGTCTTGGTGGAACGATCACCCTTGCCGGCATCTTTCTCGGCATCCTTTTCGGTGCCTTCCCGAGCCGCTTCAGCGGCAGCTCCAGCAGTCGTTTCGGCAGACTCTGCCTGCCCTTCGGCCGAGGCCTGCGCTTCCGGTGAGGCTTTCTCGTCACCCTCGGGCTTGCGCTTCTCGTCGCCCGCCGGCGGCGTCGACCCTTCGCGGCTGCCTTGCTCGGCTTTCTGCGCCGGAGCGCCATCGGCCTTGGCCGCGGCATCCGTTGCCGCTTCCGTTGCCGCCACGTCACCCGCCGCAGCCGCAGGCTCTAAGTCCGCAGCTTGTCCGGCCGAGGCGGGTTCACGGGGTTGCGCACCAGCGGCGATAAGCGCCGCAGAGACCTTGTCCGATGGCGTCACATCCGCGGCCGCGGCAGCACTCACATTCCCCACCAGCAAGCCAACGACCCGGTCCCTGAAGAGCTGGCGGGCGGAACCACTGGAGAGGTGTTCATAACCTGAAGAGAGGTGCTCGAAGAGGTCCTTGTAAGACCCGGCCATCGATGCGACGAGGGTTGCGGTCTTGTCGAAGTGCGACTCGACATCACGCTTGTAGCCAGCGATTTCGTCCTGCTGACGCGACACCTCTTCCTCCAGCGCCGCGACTCGTTTGGTTTTGCCGCCGATGGGGCTGCGGCCCACGACAAACCCGATCAACGCCGCAAGAAACACGGCCAACCCACTTATCAGCAACAATGTCTGTTCCGTCATGCCCGTCATGCCAAGACCTCCCTCTATGAATGGCAGCGTGCCAACGTGCGAACTCGGTCGCTGTGCTGACCGTCTGCGCCGCGGGCACGGCTCCCTTGCCGGATGTGATTTTGAGTGCTCTAAAGAGCATGCCGCCAAGACGAAGTATATCGGCGTTTGGCGAGACGCACCGCGCGGAAAGGCAAAACTCGCGTTTTTTGCCCACACGCCCTCCCCCGCAGTGGCTATTTCCACAGCTCGCCGAGGGCCGTTTCGGGCGAAAAACGGTGCGCGATCTGCGCTTGCAGCAGTTCCGCAGAAGCCAGCGCATCGGTCAGCGCATGATGCAGCCGATAGCGCGGCAGCCCGTAACGGCGGCGACTCGCCGCCAGCCGGATGGACGGCAGCGGCCTGCCGCCGAACAGGCGGGCGATCAGCCCGGGCGGCTTGCAGCGATGCAGTCGCGCTTCGAGCTCCATGGTGTCGATGACCGGAAACTCGATCGCCTCACCGATTCGTGCTTGCAGTGCGCCGTTCAGGAACTGTCGTTCGATCGCCCGGCAGTGCACGACAAGGACATGTCCGGCGATGGCCGCCAGGAAGTCGTCGAGAATATCGATCAGATCGGGGGCGGACTCGATCTGCGAATGGGTAATTCCGTGCAGACTCACCGATTCTTCGACCAATGGCACGCGCGGTTTGACGATCCACAGCCTGGATTGACTGGCTCGAATCCGCTGCAGACGCATCGGCACCAGTCCGATGCTGACAATGCCGTCGCGCACCGGGTCGAGACCCGTGGTCTCGATGTCGAGCGCCATCAAGGGCACCGCCGCCAGCGGCGTATCGGCGCTGGCCACGCCGGCCGAATAGAAGGCCTTCAGGCGATGATCGCGCGCGCTCGCCGCCAGTTCCCGGAAACGCGCCGGCCAGTCCCGTGTCTCGGCGCTGGCGAGCGCGCTGGATGCGGTCTGGTTCTGCAACTGCTGAAACGAGCCGAGATGGAGCACGCCGCCGTCCTCAGGCCGTTCGACCGGGTTGATAGCGGTATTTGAGATACTTCTGCGAGTGGCTGAGGATCAGGAAGGCATCGCGCAGGCTCTTGCGCTCGAAATCGGACAGGCTCTCCGGCTCGATGCTGTTGTCGGGATCGATGCCGGCCGCCAGATCATCGGCCTGGTTGCGAATTCGCACCGTCGACACGAACTCGAGCGCGTCGTGCAGGTCCTGGCCGCGACCACGCGGCAGAATCTCGGCATCGATGATGTCGCGCAAGCGTTCAAATGAGTTCCGGGACAGCGAGCCGATGGCCAGCGCATGCACCCGGATCAGATCGGAGAGCGGCGCGGTGCCGCGCCGTTTGAGGTTGATGGCACCGCTGTGGCGGCCGTCCGACTCGACGACGAAGTCCTTGAAGAATCCCAGCGGCGGCGTGCGCAACAAGGCGTTGCGCGCCATGCAGGCGAGAAAGCGGGCATTGCCCTTGGCCTTGCGAACGATCAGGGTCTGCAGCTCATCGACCCACTTCGTTTCACCCCAAACGCCATCGAGATCGAAGAAAATGGCGCTGTCGAGCAGCGACTGTGGCGTCGGCTGCTCGATCCATTCGCTGAAATAGCGTTGCCACTGCCGCAGCGGCTGACGCCACTTGACGTTGGTGGCCATCACCCCGCCCGTACAGGTGCTGTAGCCACAGCGCGCCAGCCCGTCGCAGACGAAGCTGGCCAGGGCCTTGAAGTAATCATCGTGGCGCGCCGGCTCGAAACGGTTGTCGAGCACCAGGGCATTGTCCTGGTCGGTGACGATCAGTTGCTCCTGGCGGGCCATCGAACCGAGGGCGAGAAAACAATAGGGCAGCGGCGGCGGGCCAAGCTGCTCCTCGGCCAGTTCCAGCAGACGCTGTTTGAAACTGCGTCCGATCACCGCCATCGCGCTGCCGATCATGCGCGAACTGGCATCCTCGGTCACCATCCGCGAAAAGCAGGCGCGCACGTCGCCGGTCAGAGCGGCCAGCCCGTCGACACTGCGCTGGCGGAAAATACTGCTGACCACGAACAGGCTGTTGCGCGACTCGTAACGCAACAGGTCGGAGAGGGCGATCACGCCTATCGGTCGCTGGTGTTTGAGGACCGGCAGGTGATGCACGTTGTTGCGCAGCATCTGCAGCATCGCTTCGAAGACGAGTTGGTTGTGCTCCACCGAAACCGGGTCGCAAGACATGATTTCGCTGACCGGCGTATCGAAGCCGAGGCCCTCGGCGACCAGACGGATGCGGATGTCGCGATCGGTGATGACGCCGGCCATGCGTGGCGGGGCAAGCCCCGCCATCGGTTCATCGACGATCAGCAAGGACGATACACCCTCCTCGCTCATCCGCCGCGCGGCGTCGATTGCCGTTGCCCGGCAGCCGAGCATCACCGGCGCGCGACCGATCAGGACGCTGACGGTGGCCGACATCAGCTGGTTCGCATCCTCCCGGCGGGACATCACCTGCCGCAGACGCGTGCGGTCCTCGATCTCGACGGCATCCGCGAAGTGCTCGTTGTTTTCGAAGAGCTCGGTAAACACCGGCTCGGGAATCAGGTACAGCAGGGTGTCTTCGAGCGCCGTGGCCGGAAAGCGTACCCGCTTGCGATGCAGCAGCCCGAATTCGCCGAAGTAGCCACCCTCGGTCAGTCGGTTGTACAAGGTGCCGTTGCGGCGGAAGATCTCCACCGCCCCGCTGCGCACGACATGCCAGGCCAGCGCTGCTTCGCCAAACTCGACGATGCGCGTACCCGCCTTGAAGTAACGCACATCCACCGACCGCGCGACCTGCTGCAGGGCTTCTTCCGGCAGCTCCGCAAACGGCGGATAGCGGCGAAGAAAGTCGAGGATCTCGAGTTGTTCGTCGTGCATGCTATCGACCTTGCCGCGCAGAAAGAAACCGGGCCAGCACTGCTTGCGCCAATACCGCCCGTTTCATGACCATCAGGCTCCGCGGGGTTCGGACAGCAGGCCCTTGATCACCGACACCGTCGACACCAGCAGCACGATGGCAAACGGGAAACCGGTGGACACGGCCATCGCCTGCAAGGCCACCAGCCCCCCGCCAAGAATCAGCGCCACCGCGACCAGGCCCTCGAAGGTGCACCAGAACACCCGTTGCGGGGTCGGGGCATCGACCTTGCCGCCCGCCGAGATCACGTCGATCACCAGCGAGCCGGAGTCGGAGGAAGTCACGAAGAACACCACCACCAGAACGATCGCCAGGAAGGAGGTGATCTGTGCCAGCGGCAGCACGTCGAGCATCAGGAAGAGCTTCAGCGGCAGGTCGGCAGCAGCCGCCACCTCGTAGCCATCCTTCACCAGCTGGCTGATTGCCGTGCCACCGAACACCGTCATCCACAGCACGCAGGCCAGCGACGGCACGAGCAGTACCGAGACAATGAACTCGCGCACCGTACGCCCGCGCGAAACACGGGCGATGAACATGCCGACGAAGGGCGACCACGAAATCCACCACGCCCAATAGAAGGCTGTCCAGCCCTGCGAGAAGTTGACGTCCTCGCGTCCAGCCGGATTGGCCAATGCCGGCAGGTACTCCAGATAGGCGCCCAGATTGGTAAAGAAACCGCCCAGAATGGCCAGCGTCGGGCCGACCATGATCACGAACAACAGCAGCAGCACCGCCAGCACCATGTTGATCTCGGACAGGCGCTTGACCCCCGCATCGAGGCCGGCCACCACCGAGAACATCGCCAGGGCGGTAATTCCGACCACCAGCACGATCTGCGTCGTACCGCCGAGCGGCACGTCGAACAGATAGTTCAGCCCGGCGGCCGCCTGCGCGGCGCCGAAGCCCAGCGAAGTCGCCAGACCGAACAGCGTGGCCAGCACCGCGAGGATGTCGATCACATGCCCCGGCCAGCCCCAGACCCGTTCGCCAAGGAGGGGATAGAAGACCGAGCGGATGGTCAGGGGCAGACCCTTGTTGAAGGAAAACAGCGCCAGACCAAGCGCCAGGATGGCGTAGATGGCCCAGGGGTGCAGTCCCCAATGGTAGATGGTCGCCGCCATTGCCAGGCGTGAGGCGCCTTCGGCATCACCGGCGGCCGCAGCCAGCGGCGCCCAGTCGGTGCGTACACCGTTTTCCAGGGTCGTGCCGCCGAACGCGCTGGCGAAGTGCGACAGCGGCTCGGAGACGCCGAAAAACATCAATCCGATGCCCATGCCAGCAGCAAACAGCATCGAGAACCAACCGAGATAGGTGTAATCCGGCTTGGCCTCGGTGCCACCGAGGCGAACCTTGCCCAGCGGCGAGACGGCCAGTCCCAGGCAGACAACAACGAAGATGTTGCCCGTGCTGATGAAGAACCAGTCCAGGTTTGCCGTCAGCCAGCCGCGCAGGCTGCTGAACATCGGCTCGACCTGCTTCTGGAACATCAGGGTCAGGGCCACGAAGACGATGACCGACAGCGCCGAGACCGCGAACACGCGGTTGTGAATGTCGAGCCCGAAAGGCCCGACGTTGACAAGAATGTTGTCTTGACCGACCTGATAGTCGGTGTCGATGGGGGTCACCTCGCCATCGGGGATCATCGGATCCCGCTTTTCCGTCATGCGTTTTCTCCTTGTCGTGGACGATTGGAGGATTGAAAGATCGTCGGAACAAGATCTGCTGCGACCGGAACTGAGGGTCTACCCTAGCACGGGTGTCAAATCGGTCCACGCGAGCGCCGTTCGGCGGGACCAACGGTCATGACCTGTCGAGAAACCCCGGATCATGAGAGCCATGACCGTTTCCCCCT
>LBIU01000181.1 GCA_000987445.1 Candidatus Accumulibacter adiacens
CAACAAAAAGCCCGACCTTGTGAGCCGGGCTAAGTGCTTGATTTACTGGTGCCGCTGGCCGGAATCGAACTGGCGACCTTCGCATTACGAATGCGCTGCTCTACCAACTGAGCTACAGCGGCACGGTGAATCTCGAAGCATGTGCAGGGACGGCATTCTAGCAGCGCCGGCGGATATTTGGAACCTCTATTTGCGGCCCGAAACGCTCGCGCTGGCCGCTCGGCGCACTCACCGAGGCGGCCAGCGGGAGCGCTAATCGAGCCTCGCCAGCGTCGACTTGGCCAGCGGCGGATTCATGGCCAGGTATTTCTTGATTCCCGCGAAGATGGCGTTGGCCAGCTTGTCTTGATAGGCGTCGTCGTTCAGGCGCTTCTCCTCCTCGGGATTGGAGATGAAAGCGGTTTCGATGAGTATCGACGGAATGTCGGGCGCCTTGAGAACGGCAAAACCGGCCTGCTCGACGTGCGCCTTGTGCAGTCGGTTGATACCGCCAATCTCGCCGAGGACCGCCTTGCCCAGCTTGAGGCTATCGCTGATCGTTGCCGTCTGCGAGAGATCGAGCAGCGTACGCGCCAGGACCGGATCCTTGACATCGATATTGACGCCGCCAATCAGGTCGGAGGCGTTCTCTTTCTGGGCCAGATAACGCGCCGCCGAACTCGAGGCACCGCGCTCGGAAAGAACGAACACCGACGATCCATTGGCGTCCGGCCTGACGAAGGCGTCGGCATGAATCGAAACGAAGAGGTCGGACTGGATCCGGCGCGCCTTATCTACCCGTGCGCGCAAGGGTACGAAGAAGTCCGATTCACGGGTCAGGACGGCGCGCATGTTCGGGTCGGCAGCGATCTTCGCCCGCAAGCGCTTGGCCACCGCCAAGGTGACGTGTTTTTCGTAGCTGCCGCCGCGCCCGATGGCGCCCGGATCCTCACCGCCGTGCCCCGGATCGAGCGTAATCGTCACCAGGCGGTCGATCACCGGCCGGCCCCGCTGTCGGCTCACTGTCCGGTGCTCGGCAGGTTGCTCCGACTTTCCGTCAATCGCGGCATCGGCGCCGGTTTCGGGACGGTTGTCGGCAACGATCTCGGGCCGGCTCTCGACCGGTGCGGCTTGCCAGTCCTTGCTGTCGAGGAGCGAGAGCAGCGGATCCGGCGGTGTCGACGGATAGACGTCGAGAACCAGGCGATGCCCGTAGCCCGCCACTGGCGCGAGTTCGAAAACCTGCGGTGCGACCTCGGTCTTGAGTTCCATCACCAGGCGAACGACGCCCGGCTTGTAACGTCCGGCGCGCACCAGCTTGATGTTGGGATCGTCGGGAAGCACCTTGTTGGCAAGGCTGTCGAGCACGCCGGTCAGTTCGATCCCTTCCAGGTCCACCACCAGACGTTCTGGATCCTTGACCGTGAAATGGGTGTATTTCAATGGCGCGCTGAGCTCGATCGTCACGCGCGTGTATTCGGGTGCAGGCCAGATGCGAACGGCAAGAACACCTGGACTTCTCTTGGCAGAGGCTTGCGATATCGGGCTGACGGTGAGAAACAGCGAAGCACCGGCAAACTTGATCAGTCTCCGACGTCCGGCCAACCGCTCTTCAGCGCGTTCAGACATTTTTGTCCCTCCTCGGTACTCGCAACGACGTCCAGCATCCGGCCGTTCCCGCAAATATGGAACACAACGACGAGGTCGGCCGCAGGCACTTGCCCGGCAGCCTTTTGGGGCCACTCGACCAAGCACACGGCATCGTCTCGGAAATATTCGCCAAGCCCTGCATCAACGAACTCTTCTGGAAAGTTGAACCGATAGAAATCAAAGTGATACCAGTATATCCTCGAAATCACATAAATTTCAACCAATGTGTAGGTGGGGCTTTTTACCGGACCGACATGGCCGAGTGCGCGCAACATGGCGCGCACCAGGGAGGTTTTGCCGGCGCCAAGGTCGCCGTCGAGCCAGACCACCATCCCCGGAGCCAGCAGGGGCGCCAGTTGCCGGCCAAGCTCGGCGGTCGCGACATCGTCTGCCAGGTGCAGGCGGACGGCCGACTGGTTATCATCGCTGCTATGCAAGAAGGGAACTCCCAAACAAGCGCCGCCGACCTGGCCGACGGCCAAGGCGCGTACGCCGCAGTGGCGCAAAAAATCAAGGACTGGGGTCAGGAACTCGGCTTTGCCGCGATCGGCATCGCCAGGGCCGATGTGTCAGCCGCAGCGCCGTGGCTGCTGCGCTGGCTTGCGCTGGGCCGGCACGGCGAAATGGATTATATGGCCAAACATGCAGCGCTGCGCGTGGCGCCGCCGTTGCTGCTGCCGGGCGCCCTGTCGGTCATTTCGGTACGGCTGGCTTACTGGCCTGCCGCCGTCGATGCCCAGCGGGTGCTCGACAATGCTGACCTGGCCTACGTTTCGCGCTATGCACTCGGACGCGATTATCACAAGACCGTCCGCCAGCGGCTGAAGACACTCGCCGATCGCCTGTGCCAGGAGGCGGCGACGCTGGATCTGGCAGACCCCTTTGCCTGCCGCGTGTTTTCCGATTCGGCACCGGTCATGGAAACCGACTTCGCCCGCCAGGCGGGCACCGCCTGGCGCGGCAAACACACGCTGTCGCTGACTCGCGGTGGTTCCTGGCACTTCCTCGGCGAAATCTACAGCACCCTGCCGTTGCCCCCCGATTCACCGCTCGCCGACCATTGCGGCGACTGCCGTCGCTGCCTCGACGCCTGCCCGACGGCAGCCATCGTCGCGCCCTACGAGGTGGACGCGCGACGGTGCATTTCGTATTTGACCATCGAACTGCACGGCGCCATTCCAGTCGCCCTGCGGCCGCTGATCGGCAACCGCATCTACGGCTGCGACGACTGTCAGCTGTGCTGCCCCTGGAACCGCTTCGCCCAGATCGGCGACCCCGACTTTGCAGTCCGCAACGGGCTCGACGCGACGCCATTGCCGACCCTCTTCGCCTGGAGCGAGGATGACTTCAATACCCGTCTGGCCGGCAGCCCGATCCGCCGCATCGGCCATCTGCGCTGGCTGCGCAACATCGCCGTCGCCCTGGGCAATGCGCCGCGCTCGCCAACAGTCATCGCCGCACTCTCCTCGCGCCAGGATGCCCCCTCGCCAATGCTGCGCGAACATGTTGCCTGGGCCCTCGCCCAGCATCGCCCGGCAGCGCGCTAATTGTAAACCGGGTCGGCAGGCGACGGCCGAGCTGACCCGACCCGCGGCGCCCAATGCAGCACCGCTGGCGGAGCAAGGTGCAGAGTGCTCCCCGCTCTCACATGTTGGGATAGTTCGGCCCGCCGCCGCCCTCGGGCGCGACCCAGCGGATGTTCTGGGTCGGATCCTTGATGTCGCAGGTCTTGCAGTGAACACAGTTCGAGGCATTGATCTGCAGACGCGGGCCGGCCGCCTCTTCGACGATTTCATAGACCCCCGCGGGGCAATAGCGCTGCTCGGGCGAAGCGTATTCCTTGAAGTTGACGGAAATGGCCTTGCTGCTGTCGAGCAGCTGCAGGTGGACCGGTTGCTCCTCCTCGTGTGCGGTATTGGAGATGAATACCGACGACAGGCGATCAAAGCTCAGGACGCCGTCTGGCCGCGCGTACGCGATCGGCTGATGACTGGCGGCGGGCTGCAATTGCTCGTGGTCGCTGGTTTCGTCCTTGAGGGTGAAGAACATGCGACCGCCGAAAAGATTCTGCTCGACCCAGTTGAAGGCGCCACCCGCAAAGGTGCCGAATTTGTGCAGCGCCGGCCCGAAATTGCGCGCTTGGTATAGTTCGGTGTACAACCACGAAGCCTTGAAATTTTCCTCAAAGGCGATCAGGTCGCTGCGCCCTTCAGCGCCGGCCTGCAACGCCGCATGCACCGTTTCGGCGGCAACCATGGCCGATTTCATGGCCGTATGAATCCCCTTGATCTTGGCGAAATTCAGCGTCCCGGCGTCACAGCCGATCAACAGTCCGCCAGGGAAGCTCTGCTTGGGCAGGCTGTTGAGCCCGCCCTTGGTAATTGCTCGCGCCCCGTAGCACAAGCGCTTGCCGCCCTCCAGGTACTTCTTGATCTGGGCCTGGGACTTGAAGCGCTGAAACTCCTCAAACGGTGACAGATAGGGGTTGGCGTAGTTGAGATCGGCGATCAAGCCCACGGAGACCTGATTGTCGGCCATGTGGTAGAGAAAGGAGCCACCGGTGGCACCGTGTTCGCTGAGTGGCCAGCCCGCACCATGGACGACCAGGCCGGGCTGATGTTTCGCCGGCTCGATCTCCCATAGTTCCTTGATCCCGATACCATAGTGCTGTGCGGTCGCAGCGGCCGCCAGATCGTATCTGGCGATCAATTCCTTGCCCAACTGGCCGCGCGCCCCTTCGGCGAAAAGCGTGTACTTGGCGTGCAGCTCCAGGCCCGGCTGGAAACCGTCCTTTGGCTCGCCGTGCTTGTCACGTCCCAGATCACCGGTGGCCACCCCCTTGACCGATGCGTCGTCGTGATAGAGCAACTCGGCAGCCGCGAAGCCCGGGAAGATCTCGACGCCCAGCGCTTCCGCCTGTTCGCCCAGCCAACGGCACAGGCTGCCCAGGCTGATGATGTAGTTACCAGTGTTGTGCATCGGTGCCGGCACGGCGAAAGCGGGCAGCTTGACGGCCGAGGTTTCACTGCGATACAGATACACCTGATCTTCGCTGACCGGGGTCTGCAGCGGCGCGCCCAGGGCCTGCCAGTCGGGTAGCAACTCGTCCAGCGCGCGGCTCTCGAACAGGGCGCCGGAAAGGATGTGCGCACCGACCTCCGAGCCCTTCTCCAGCACCATGACCGACAGCTCGGAATTGAGCTGCTTGAGGCGAATCGCCGCACTCAAGCCCGCCGGCCCCGCACCAACGATCACTACGTCATACTCCATCGCTTCACGTTCCATGGCCGCTCCCCAAAGTTTTCTCAGTTTTCACAAGTAGCCGACCGTCGGCATACCGACAAAGGGCGGCTGTTCTCGCTCCACGCCCATCGGTCGACACTCCTTCAGGGATATACCGCAGCCGGAAAGCGCGGTCAAGGTCGGACCGCGTCGCCGCCAGAATCATCGCCGCCGACAGCGCGCGGCCACGGGCCCACGCCGATCGGCTTGCGGCTAAGGCCAGGGCCACCGCTCCTGTTGCAGCAGGCCGCAAATCCCGGCGGACTTGCCAGTCATCAAATTCATGCCGGACTTCATTGACCCCCGTGATGGCAACTTGTAGAATGCGCGCTTCCTCGGGGCGTAGCGCAGCCTGGTAGCGCATCTGCTTTGGGAGCAGAGGGTCGTGAGTTCGAATCCCACCGCCCCGACCAGTGGTATACGTGGCACAGGTAGCAAAAAGGCAGTACCCGCGGGAAGTCCTGCAAAGGAACCCTCGTACAGGCGCCCGTAGCTCAACCGGATAGAGCACCGGCCTTCTAAGCCGGGGGTCGTGAGTTCGAGTCTCGCCGGGCGCGCCAGATCAGTGGCGGTGTTAGCTCAGTTGGTAGAGCACTGGATTGTGATTCCAGTGGTCACGGGTTCGAGCCCCGTACATCGCCCCAAGAACTCGAAAAGCCGAAACCAGCAGGGAATCGTCACTTGTCGTCAGCTCTCGCCTCCTTTCGCGGCACAGCGACAAACAGAGCGCACGACACTCGCCGGCGGTCAAGCCGGAAGGCCCACTGCAAATTGAGAGGGGCGGTCATCACTTCCATGAACTGGGGCTTCTCGAATGTCATGACCGTTTGCCTGCGCATCACAGCCGCATTCCAGCCCTACCCAGCCGCGATGCGGCGCCTGCATCGTTGGCGGCCGTCCCTCGTTCAAACCGCTGGCATGACACCTCTGCAGGCAGAGCGAAGCCAGGCCTTCGCCCTTGGCGTGTGAAGATCCCACTCAGTGACCGTCCAAACCCCGATTCTCGGAGCCGCAAGCATGGGCACTTCGGGCGTCGCTGACAGCAACGGAGAATAGACCACTCATGACCGGGCGCGTGGCCATCACTGGCTATTCCTTCCGAATGCCGGGCACCAGCACCAGCCGGTACTGGCAAGACCTCCTGGACAGTCGCAATCTGGTAAGCGAGGTCGACCCCGGGCGCTGGGCCCAGGACAGCTTCCTGCATCCGCGCCGTAACCACCCGGGAACCAGCTATACCTTCGCCGCCGGCTCACTGGGCGACATCGCGACCTTCGACGCGGCATTCTTTGGCATTTCGCCACGCGAAGCCGCGCTGATGGACCCGCAGCAACGCGTGCTGCTCGAAATGAGTTGGGAAGCGATCGAGAACTCGGGAATCAAGCCCTCCTCCTTGCGTGGAAGCCGTTGCGGCGTCTACGTTGGTATCGCCAGTGCCGACTACTCCTATCGCCTGGCCGACGATCTCGCCGTGATCGACTCGATGACGGCCACCGGCAACACCGCCAGCATTGCCGCCAACCGCATCTCATACGTCTTCGATCTGCGCGGGCCAAGCATGGCCATCGACACCGCCTGCTCGTCGTCGATGGTCGCCTTTCACCAGGCCTGTCGATCGATTCTTTCCGGGGAAAGCACGCAGGCGCTTGCCGGCGGCATCAGCCTGCATCTCCATCCCTACGGCTTCCTGGTTTTTGCCAAGGCCACGATGCTCTCCCCGCGGGGCCGCTGCAGTGTCTTCGATGCCGCCGGCGACGGCTACGTGCGCTCGGAAGGCGGCGGGCTCTTCTTTCTCAAGGATTATGATCAGGCGCTGGCCGACGGCGACCCCATCCTGGCGGTCGTTGCCGGCTCGGCCGTCAACACCGATGGTCGCAAGTCTGGCCTGACCGTTCCCAGCCCGCAGGTGCAGGCAGCGCTGCTTGAACAAACCTATGCGCAGGCCGGCATCGATCCGCAGGCCATCGACTACCTCGAGGCGCATGGTACCGGCACGGCGGTCGGCGATCCGATCGAAACCCTGGCCATCGGCGAAGCCCTGGGCAAACGCCGCGGCGCCGACCGGCCACTCCCGATCGGCTCGGTGAAAAGCAATCTGGGACATCTCGAAACCGCCTCCGGCGTCGCTGGCCTGGTCAAGGCCCTGCATTGCCTCAAGCACCGAGTGGTGCCGGCAACCATCGGCGTCGAAACACCCAACCCGAACATCCAGTTTGACGACTGGAACATCGAAGTGGTCACCAAGCCGCTGGCACTGAAGAAGACCGGCAAGCTGATCGTCGGCATCAACTCCTTCGGTTTCGGTGGATCGAACGCTCACGTCATTCTCGAAAGCCATCAGCAAGCCAACCCCAAGGCCCCGAAAGCATCGACCACAGGCCCGCTACCGCTGATCGTCTCGGCCCGCGACAGCGCTGCTCTGCAGGCAACGGCACGCGACTTTGCTCATTTCCTGACCGACCAGCCGACCAGCGCGCTGTACGACATCGCCTATAGTGCCGCCTTCCGTCGTGAGCGGCACCCGCAACAAGCGATCGTCTTCGGCCTGGACGCAACGGCGATCGCGGGGGCCTTGCTCGACTTCGCGGACGGCGCGCAACAGACAGGCGCGGCAAACCAGGCAGCGACCCTTGACTCCGGCAGCGGATTGGCAAGGCCAGGGGGGCCGGCCTTCATCTATACGGGAAACGGCTCGCAGTGGGCGGGCATGGGCAAACGCCTGCTGAACGAAGCACCCGTGTTCCGTGCGGCGGTCCGCGAGGTCGACGCGCTCTTCCTTCGCCATGCGCCCTATTCGCTGGTAGACGAACTCGCCGGCGTCAACGGCGAAAAAAACCGCTATCACCTGACTGAAATCGCCCAGCCCGCGCTGTTCGCCATGCAGGTGGGGATCACCCGCATGCTCGCCCAGCGCGGCGTCAGGCCCTCTATCGTCGCCGGCCACAGCGTCGGCGAAGTGGCTGCCGCCTGGGCCTCGGGCGCGCTGAGCCTGGCTGATGCCGTGCACGTGATCTATCAGCGCAGCCGCCTGCAGGGCACGACCAAGGGCCAGGGGCAGATGTGCGCCGTGGGGCTGGGACAAGCGGCCGCCCTGGCTCTGCTGACCGAGTTGGGCCTCGCATCACGGCTCGCCCTTGCCGGTGTCAACAGCGCGCGCGGCGTAACCATTGCTGGCAACGCCGAGCCGCTCGCCGTTCTGGAAACGGCGCTGGACGGACGAAACATCTTCTACAGGCGACTTGACCTCGATTACGCCTTTCACAGCGCCGCCATGGACGGGATCGAAGTCGAGCTCAAGGAGGTGCTGGCAGACCTCGCACCGCGGGAAAGCCAGTTGCCCTTCTGCTCCACGGTCAGCGGCCAGCGACTCGATGGCCGTCAGCTCGACGCCGAATACTGGTGGCAGAACATCCGCAAGCCGGTACTTTTCGAGTCGGCGATCAAGAGCGTCCTGGATGACGGTGCGAACATCTTCGTCGAAATCGGCCCCAACCCGATCCTGCGCAGCTACCTCAACGACTGCCTGAAGGAGCGCGCAATCGAGGGCCGCGTGATTGCCACGGCGCGGCCTGCCGACGACTCGCCACAGCAGGTCTGGAGTGCCGCCAGCCAGGCGATCATTGCCGGAGCAGACCCTGAATGGCGGCAATTCTTCCCGCGACCGGGTCGCTTTGTGCAGTTGCCCAGCTATCCCTGGCAGCGAGAACGCCACTGGCACCCGGTCACGGCGACATCGGCCGGGCTGATTTATCGGCGCAAGCTGCACCCACTGCTGGGCTACCCGCTGCCCCAGCACGCGCTGATCTGGGAAAACGAGCTCGATACGCAGCTGTATCCGGTGCTTGCCGACCATGTCGTTGGCGAGGCCACCGTCTTCCCGGGTTCCGGTTTCGCCGAGATGGCCCTGGCGGCCGCTGCGGCATGGCAGCCGGACGCGGTGGCGGCCATCGAAAACCTCGAAATCCGCACGCCGCTGGTGATCAGCGACGAGCGCTCGACAAGGGTCCGCACGACGATCCAAGCGCACGACGGCAGCCTGACCATTGAAAGTCGCGAACAACTCGCCAGCGACCCGTGGATGCTCCACGCGACGGCGCGTTTGCTGCACGACACCGAAGACGCCCTGTTGCGCGAGAAGGCGCCCGCTCTGCCCAGCCGGGACCCGGATTTCGACAGCAGCAGCCACGCCGCGCTGACGCACGCCGTTGGCATCGCCTATGGCCCGGCATTCCAGTGCATCGATCACGGCTGGGTGCAAGGGAGCTCGGTCCTGGCGGTTTATCGGATCGCGGACAGCGTCGACAGCCAACTGACATCGCATCACCTCCATCCGGCGCTACTGGATTGCGCTTTTCAGCTCATTTTCCAACTGCTGAAGAACGCTGTCGAAACCCATGCTGGACTGGCCTTCGTGCCCGTGCGCATGGGACGCATCGCCCTGCGCAGCGGCATGGCCCGACCCAGCTTTGCGCGGGCGACCCTGCTCAGGCGGAGTTCACGCTCGCTGCAAGCGGAGTTCGCGATTTTCGCGGCCGACGGAAGCACCATCGCCGTCGTCAGCGACGTCCGCTTTCGCAGTGTCCGCCTGAGCCGAAATGCGGCCGACCGACTGCGCTGCCTCGCCTACCACGCCACGCCCAGGCCGCACCCGCTGACGCCCGCCGCCCGCCCGAGCATCACTCACGACAGCGTCCGAGCGGCGCTGCTCGATCTGGTCAGGCGTGCGGCGCTGAAGGGAACGCATCGCCGCTACTCGGAAGAGGTCGATCCGCTACTTGACAGTCTCTGCAGCCGCTTCACCCGGATCGCACTGCAGAGCCTTTCGCCCGATGAACACAGCCTGCCAGCGCACGCCGTCCATGCCTGCCAGATGGCCACCCCGGAAATCGAAGCTTATCTGGCCCAACTGCTGTCGCTGGCAGAAGTCGATCGCTCACTCGCCGCCGCCGATAGCGGCTGGGAGATCGTGCCCGATGCGCGCGACCAATCGTCGGCCCAGGACATCTGGAACAGTCTGGTCGCCGATGATCCGGACTACTTCCAGATTGTGCACTCAGTCGGACTCGTCGGCATGCATCTCGGCGAACTCTTGGCCGGCCAGCGATCGCTGAGCGACGTCTGCCCGAAGGAGTCCTCGCTGGCAACGCTGTTGCGACAGGTGCTCGGAACCAACGGCAGGCAAAAAATCAGCCACGCGCTGCGTGATCTGATTGGCCGCGGATTGCGGGATCTGCCCGCCGGTCGGCGCCTGGGCATTGTCGAAATCAGTGAGGGACCCCCCTCATTCGCCATGGACGCCTGCATCGCTCTCGACTTCGACTGCGCTGACTATTGCTTTGCGAGTCCCTCGGCGACCACCCTGAGCGACGTCGCGACCAAGCTGAAAGAGTGTTGGCCAGCCAGCGAAACGCAGCTCATCGCGGGCTACCCGGAGGCCGCTGGCGGCAAATCGGCCGGCGCCGCGAACTGCGCACTGGCCATTCTGGTCCTTGACTTCGGCAGCGTCGAGCAGGCCATCCAGGCCATCGATTACGCGCGTAGCCGCCTCGTTGCGGGCGGTTCGCTGATCGTCGTCGGCCAGCACCCGGCGCGCTGGATCGACTTCGTATTCGGCGCACAAGCGGCCGGCTGGTCGCAACCGGAAGGCGGTCGCTGGCTGTCCAGTCAGCGGCCAAGCCACTTCTGGCAACAGCAACTACAGGTGGCCGGCTTTTCGTCGAGCGAGCCTTTCGAGTTTTCGCCCGACACCTTGTCCGGTCCCTACCTGCTTCTCGGCCAGCTCACCGAGAGCGATGCCTCGCCAAGCGACACGCCACGGTCGACGCTGCGTAGCTGGATCCTGTTTGCTGATCAGGACGGTTTTTCGGCGCAGCTTTCCGATCAGTTGGCCAGGAAGCTGCAAGCACGCGGCGATCTGGTCATCCAAGCCCGCGCGGGCGAAAGGGGACAGATCGAAGCCCTGCTCCGGGAAACCACGGCCAACTATGGCGAGCTCGACGGCATCGTCCATCTCGCCGGCATCGTCCCGGAAGCAGACGGCGCGCCAGCCGACGCCGCCGACACCACTTTCAATCGCCAACTTGCCCGCTGCGCGACGGCCGCGAGCATTTTCCAGGCCTGTGCAAACACGCAAACGAAAACCACCTGCTGGCTGATTACCGCCAATGCGGCCAGCAGCCTGCTGCCCCGGCACCCGGGCACGCCCCCCGCGGCGAGCGTCGCCGCCGACAGCGCGCTATGGGGTTTCGGGCGTACGATGCTCAACGAGGCCGACCGCTGCGCCATCCGCCTGATCGACCTGCAGACGCCTCTGGCCGTCGACACGGCAGCCGCCTCACTGGACAGGGAATTCGAGCAGCCGGACGATGAGCAGGAGGTGATCCTGACCTCCAGCGGTGAGCGTTACGCCTCGCGCCTGGGTATCGAGGAGCGCCCCGACGGGCAGGCCCATGAAGCCCTCCTGGAGCCCACTTTGTCGCTTGGCTTCCAGCTCCCCGGACAACTGCGCAATCTGCGCTGGGAGGCGCAGCCGCGCCGCGAACTCTTGCCTGGCGAGATCGAGGTCGACGTTCATGCCACCGGCCTGAACTTCCGTGACGTCATGTATGCGCTCGGACTGCTCTCCGACGAAGCCATCGAAAACGGCTTTGCCGGCCCGACGCTCGGTTTCGAATTTTCCGGCATCGTCAGCCGCACCGGCAGCGAGGACAGCCTTTTCAACGCCGGTGACGAGGTGGTGGGCTTTGGCCCTTCCAGCTTCGGCAACCGGGTGGTCACCCAGGCCACGGCCATCGCCCATTTGCCACCCGACATCTCGTTCGAAGCCGCGGCGACGATCCCCAGCACCTTCCTGACGGTCTACTACGCGCTGCACCATCTGGCACAGCTGCAAGCCGACGAAAAGGTGCTGATCCACGGTGCCGCCGGCGGCGTCGGGATTGCTGCGGTCCAGGTCGCCAAGTGGCTCGGCGCCGAGATATACGCCACCGCCGGCTCCGACGAGAAACGCGATTTCCTGCGCCTGCTCGGCGCCGATCATATCTTCGACTCGCGTTCGCTGACCTTTGCCGACCAGATCATGGCGCAAACCGGTGGACAAGGCGTCGATGTCGTCCTCAACTCGCTGGCCGGCGAAGCGATCAACCGGAACTTTCAGGTCCTGAAACCTTTCGGGCGTTTTCTCGAACTCGGCAAACGCGACTTCTACGAAAACACCAAGATTGGGCTGCGCCCCTTCCGCAACAACATCAGCTACTTCGGCATCGATGCCGACCAGTTGATGCTGGTCCGCCCCGCTCTGACGCGCCGCCTTTTTGCCGAGATCATGGCGCTGTTTGCCGACGGCGTGCTCCACCCCCTGCCATATCGCGCCTTCGAAGCGGAGGATGTGGTCGACGCTTTCCGCTACATGCAACAGGCACGGCAGATCGGCAAGATCGTCATCACCTATCGCCACGGCATCAACCATGTGCATATGCCAAAGGCAGCCACACGCCAGCATCTGGCGCTGCCGCCTGACGGCTCGTATCTGGTCTCCGGCGGCCTGCAGGGCTTCGGCCTGCGCACCGCCGAGTGGCTGGCCAGCAAGGGCGCCCGCCAGCTGATTCTGATCAGCCGCAGCGGCCCGGAATCAGACGAAGCGCGAGACGCCATTGCCCGCCTCGAAAAGCAGGGGGTGCGCGTATACGCCGCCGCCTGCGACGTCAGCAAGCGCGCCCAACTGGCCGCACTGCTGGCCGAGACGGCGCGCACCCTACCGCCGCTGAGAGGCGTTGTACACGCGGCGGCGGTGATCGATGATGGCCTGGTACGCAATGTCGACGCCGCGCAGATCCGCCGCGTGCTCGCGCCCAAGATCCTTGGCGCCCGTTATCTCGATGAGCTGACACGCGACTGCGCGCTGGACCTTTTCATTCTCTTTTCTTCGGCGACCACTGCCTTCGGCAATCCCGGACAAGCCAGCTACGTGGCAGCGAATGCATTCCTCGAAGCGCTTGCCGAACATCGCCGCGCGACCGGTCTCTGCGCCACCTGCGTCGGCTGGGGTCCGATCGACGATGTCGGCTTCCTGGCCCGCAATGGAAAGATCAAGGAAGCCCTGCAAAGCCGCATGGGCGGCGACGCCCTCGACTCCGGCACGGCACTTGACGCCCTGGAAGGCATGCTGCTTGCCGATCGCTCCGGGCTGGCGGTGCTCGAAGTCGACTGGAATGCACTCAGCCGCCTGCTGCCCAGCGCCAGCAGTCCGAAATTCCAGGAACTCGGCTGGCACGCCGAAGACCGTGACGGGCAGGAGGATCAGTCGGAAGACATTCAACGGCTGCTGGCGGAACTCTCGGACGACGAGCTGGTCGCCACTTTTACCGACATCCTGAGCAACGAAATCGGGGAGATCCTGCGCATTTCCGCAGACAAGATCGACCCCGAGCGCTCGCTCTATGACATGGGACTGGACTCGCTGATGGGGGTCGAACTGATGATCGCTCTCGAATCCCGTTTCGGCATTCGCCTGCCGGTCATGGCCTTGAGCCAGAGTCCGACGATCAGCAAACTGGCGGCGCGAGTGATTCAGCAGTTGCGCGCAAGCGACGACGCGGGCGAGCCGGATCAGCAAGGGGTGCTGCTGGCGCAGGCGCAGGAAGTCGCCCGGCAGCAGGGCGCCGAGGTTTCTCCGGAAGTCATCTCCGGCGTGACCAAGGATCTGCAGCGCGCCCGGGCCGCTGCTGCTGCCACTGCCAGGGCGATCGACTAGGATGGTACGCAAGGGATTGCCAGGGCTCTCCGCCCAGATCAAGGACAAGCTGATCCAGCAGGCGCTCGAACGCCGGCTCCGCCAGGCCGACCAGGGAAAGAACTTCGACGCCCCGGCGCGAAGCTCCAGCGGTGCCGTCGCCACCCCCGAGCAGCACTATCGCTTTCACCTCCATCCCGGCTACCAGCAGATTCGCATCA
>LBIU01000182.1 GCA_000987445.1 Candidatus Accumulibacter adiacens
GTCCCGGAGCCGGGTTCGCGAACGATCCAGGCCTCGTCGGCCAGCTCGGCGAGCGTCGCCGAAGCCTGCCTGGCCAGCGGGTGTGCGGGCGCACAGAAGACGACCAGCTCGTCGGCCACCCACGGTTCGACGACCAGTTCAGGGTGCCGACAACTGCCTTCGACGAGACCCAGATCGAGTTCGTGGCGCGCCACCTGGTCGACGATCGTCGCGGTGTTGTGCACTTTCAGGTGCAGGCTGCTCTCGGGATGACGAGTGAGGAAGTCGGCAACGATCAGCGTCGCCAGGTAGTTGCCGATGGTCAGCGTTGCTCCGATCTGCAGCTTGCCGTAGCCGCCGTGCCCTTCAAGACCACTTTCGATCGCCGCCGCGCGCTCGATCAGCTCGACGGCCTGCGGCAACAGCGCCTGCCCGAGCTCATTCAGGCGCAGAGCCTTGCCGAGGCGGTCGAAGAGCTGCGTCTCGTACTGCCGCTCGAGTTCGCCGAGCGCGGTGCTGGTCGCGGACTGCGACAGCGAGAGCTCCTCGGCAGCACGCGAAACACTCTCGTGCCGAGCCACTGCCACAAAAACACCGATCTGCCGCAAAGTGAAGCGCATATCTATTCTTTGGATATAGTTTATCGACAGAATCCATTTTACAAATATAACAGACGCAACTACCATGAAATTCATCAACCGCACCCTGGGGTCAAGAACGATGAGCACCTTTTCCTCCCAACAAGTCCTGTCGGTCCATCACTGGAACGACACCCTGTTCAGTTTTCGCACCACGCGCGACCCCGGCTTGCGCTTCATAAATGGTCAGTTCGTGATGATCGGCCTGCCGCAGGAAGATCGACGCCCGCTGACGCGCGCCTACAGCATCGCCAGCGCGAACCATGATGAATACCTCGAGTTCCTGAGCATCAAGGTGCCCAATGGCCCGCTGACCTCGAAGCTGCAGCATCTGGCGATCGGCGACGAGATCGTCGTCAGCCGCAAGCCGACCGGCACGCTGGTGCTGCGCGATCTGCGGCCCGGCAAGAACCTCTACCTGCTATCGACCGGTACGGGTCTGGCGCCGTTCATCAGCCTTATCCAGGACCCGGAAACCTATGAGCGTTTCGAGAAAGTGGTGTTGATCCACGGCGTTCGCTGGCAGCGGGATCTGGCCTATGGCGACTTCATTGAAACGCAGTTGCCCCGGCACGAGTATTTTGCTGACATGGTGCGCGACAAACTGATCTACTATCCGACGGTGACCCGCGAGGCGTTTCGCAATCAGGGCCGGATCACCGAGCTGGTCAATAGTGGCCGACTGTTTACCGACATCGGTCTGCCGCCTTTCGATCCTGCTCACGACCGCGCGATGCTTTGCGGCAGCCCGGCAATGCTCAAGGACTGTTGCCAGCTGCTCGATAGCCGCGGATTCGAAGTGTCGCCGCATATTGGTGCCCAGGGCGACTATGTGATCGAGCGGGCTTTCGTGGAGAAGTAGTCGCGGCGAAGAAGGGGCACATCGGCCGCTGCCGTGTGAAGCTTCGTCGGCCACTGGCCGTCAGTCTCGGGTAGACTTGCGCCTTTCGGGCGCCCTTCAGCGGGCACCTGCCGACCGCTTTTCCACCTTCGGATCGACACGCAAGGCCATGGCTCAATACGTATTCACGATGAACCGCGTGGGCAAGATCGTCCCGCCCAAACGCCAGATCATCAAAGACATCTCGCTCTCCTTCTTTCCCGGTGCCAAGATCGGCCTGCTCGGTCTCAACGGCTCGGGCAAGTCGACGGTTCTGCGCATCATGGCTGGCCTCGACACGGACATCATCGGCGAAGCAACGCCGATGCCCAACCTCAAGATCGGCTATCTGGCCCAGGAGCCCGAGCTCGACCCGGAAGCGACCGTCCGCCAGGAAGTCGAATCCGGCCTCGGCGAAGTTTTCCAGGCGCAAGCCAAGCTGGACGAGGTCTACGCCGCGTATGCCGAAGCCGATGCCGATTTCGACAAGCTTGCCGAGGAGCAGGCCCGCCTCGAAGCGATCCTGGCGACAGTCGGCTCGGACCTCGGCAGCCAGCTCGAACTGGCCGCCGACGCGCTGCGCCTGCCGCCCTGGGAGGCCCAGATCGGCAAGCTCTCGGGCGGCGAAAAGCGCCGCGTCGCACTGTGCAAGCTGCTGCTCTCGCAGCCGGACATGCTGCTCCTCGACGAACCGACCAACCACCTCGATGCGGAATCGGTCGAGTGGCTGGAGCAGTTCCTGGTGCGCTTCCCCGGCACCGTGGTGGCCGTCACCCACGACCGTTACTTCCTCGACAACGCCGCCGAGTGGATTCTGGAACTCGACCGCGGCCAGGGCATCCCCTGGAAAGGCAACTACTCGAGCTGGCTGGAACAGAAGGAAGCACGCCTGGAAACCGAGGCCAAGCAGGAAGCGGGCCGCATCCGGACCATGAAGCAGGAACTGGAATGGGTCCGCCAGAGCCCGAAAGCCCGCCAGGCCAAGAGCAAGGCGCGCCTGTCGCGCTTCGACGAATTGAGCAGCGTCGAATACCAGAAGCGCAACGAAACGCAGGAGATCTTCATCCCCGTCGGCGAGCGCCTGGGCAACAAGGTGATCGAGTTCAAGGAGGTCAGCAAGTCCTTCGGCGACCGCCTGCTGATCGACAAGCTCAGTTTCAGCGTCCCGCCCGGCGCCATTGTCGGCATCATCGGCCCCAACGGCGCCGGCAAATCGACCCTCTTCCGGATGCTGATCGGTAGCGAAAAACCCGACTCCGGCGAAGTCGAGGTCGGCAGCACGGTCAAGCTTGCCTACGTCGACCAGAGTCGCGACTGCCTGGACGGCGAGAAGACGGTCTTCGAGGAAATCTCCGGCGGCGCCGACATGCTCACCGTCGGCAAGTACGAAACGCCGGCGCGTGCCTATATCGGTCGCTTCAACTTCAAGGGGTCCGACCAGCAGAAGCGAGTCGGACAGCTCTCGGGCGGCGAGCGCGGTCGCCTGCACATGGCCAAGACGCTGATCGCCGGCGGCAACGTCCTGCTGCTCGACGAGCCGTCGAACGACCTCGATGTCGAGACGCTGCGCGCACTCGAGGACGCCTTGCTCGAGTTCGCCGGCAGCGTGCTGGTCATTTCCCACGATCGCTGGTTCCTCGACCGCATCTGCACGCACATCCTGGCCTGCGAAGGCGAATCGCAGTGGACCTTCTTCAACGGCAACTACCACGAGTACGAGGAAGAGAAAGTGCGCCGCCTCGGCGAGGAAGCCGCCAAGCCGAAGCGCATCCGCTACAAGCCGATCACGCGCTAGGGGCAGCAGCAGCCGGCGGCGCCTCGGCGCCGGCCCTCTGCTGCAGCTGCACGCGGCTAGCCAAGCCCCTTGAGGAAGTCGCTGCGCTCGGCTTCCGAGTCGATATGTTCGGCGAGCTTTCGGTACAGTTCCCGGAGGTCACCCGAATCGTTTGCCGCCCGCCTGATGAGCACCTTGGCGAGCGGGCCGACGTACTGCGCGAGGCGCTTTTCGGCGGCGGCAAGGGCCCGCGGGTCGAAGACGACGGCGGCCGCCTCGGTCGCCCCCTTGTCGGTCGCAGCGGCAGGACTATCGCTCTTCGCGGGCGGCGTGACCGACGCTGGCGGGATCGACGCAGACGGCGCCTTCTCCAGCCGCTCGATGCGCTTGAGGAATTCGAAGCGCTCACTACCCTCGGGAATATTGTCGGCCAGCTCGCTGTTGAACTCCTCGACGCTTCTGGCGTGCGAGGCGCTCTTGCGCACCAGATGCTTGGCCAATGGGCCAATCGACTTGACCAGCGAGGACTCGATTTCGGCCAGGGTTTCCGGGGGCAGCGTCATCTGCGGCGCCAGCGGCACGCTGTCGTCAGCGGCGCTGTGCGGTTTTCTTGCCGCCTGCTCGACGTCGCCGCCCGGCTTGCTCTTCAGGAAAGCGTTCACCAGGGCCGCAGCGAAGTCGCGCGCGCTCTGATAGCGCTCGTCCGGCTTCTTCGCCAGGGCGCGCGCGACGACCGCGTCGAAGGCCGGCGGCAGCGAAGCGACCACCGATGACGGTGCCGCCGCTTCGACGTGCATCACCCGGTGCATCACCGCGACCGGCGTTTCGGCGACAAATGGTCCGCGTCCGGTCAGCAGTTCATAGAGGATCACGCCGGCCGCCCAGAGGTCGCAGCGGCCGTCGGTGGGCAGACCGAGCAGTTGCTCGGGCGCGATGTGCGTCGGTGTCCCGACCACCGAGCCGACCTGGGTCAGCGACGAGCTCTCAACCCTGGCCACGCCGAAGTCCATGACCTTGATCTTCAGGCCGCTCTTCATGCCGCTGAGCACCATCAGATTGGCAGGCTTGATGTCACGATGCACGACGCCGCTCCTGTGGGAATAGTCGAGTGCGGCGAGCAGCTGCTTCATCACCTCAAAGACGTCGATCAGCGCAAAAGGTCCGCGCTCGCGCATCAGCTTGCGTAGCTCCCTTCCCTGCACGTACTCCATGACGATGAACGCCATCTTCCCGTCCTCGCCGAACTCATAGACGCCGACGATTCCCGGATGCTGCAACTTGCCACCCGCTTGCGCCTCGCGTTTGAAGCGCGTCACCGCCGAATCCACGTCGACGTTTGCCAGGTACTCGGAGAGAATCGTCTTGATGGCCACGGGGCGCTCGATGACCGGGTCGAAACCCTCGTAAACCGTACCCATCGCGCCCTTGCCGAGCTCGCGGCGGATTTCGTACTTGCCGATGCGTTCCGGGATAGTCATGGCCTGGCCACTCCGCGTTCAGGGAAAATGAATGGACCTACTGTGTCGATGCTCGCCTCGCCCGACCCATCGCCGAGTCGCCGCTGGTCAGGACTCGATCAGCTTGATCGCTTTTTGCAGACTGCGGCGCATGCGGTTGAATGAGTTGGCCAGGACGCCGATTTCGTCGCCAGCGCGCACCGGGAACTCGGGAACGTCGAAGTCGCCCGTCGACACCTTGTCGGCAGCCGCCGACATCCGTGAAATCGGCTGGATGATCATCAGCGAGAGCATCAGGTTGAGGACCACGAAAGTGGCCAGGAAGACGCTCCCCAGCGAGATCATGAAGGTCGTGAAGGTGCGCTGCGCGTTAGCCAGCGGCACCGACATCGGCACCGAGACGACCTGCGCGCCAATGGTCTCCATGTGTTTCCAGCCGAAGCCGTTGCTGTCGCCGTAGATTTTTATCATCGATTCCGGCGCCGCCGCCGGCACGCTGTGGCAGGCAAGGCACGCCGGGTCCGTGATGGTGATCGGTCGCGCGATGTAGAGCATGCGTCCGGTTGGCGTGTCACGCTCGCCGACCAGTTCGCTGACGCTCTCATCGCCGCGGAATTTCTGGACGATGTCGCTCTCCCAATCGACCGCGCGGTCGCGCGGGTTGGTGGGATTGAGCGTGGCCTCCTTGTAGCTGAAGTCCGGGTACTTGCTGTGCAGCTTGTTGAAGACCTCGGTGGC
>LBIU01000183.1 GCA_000987445.1 Candidatus Accumulibacter adiacens
GCCGACCTGGTAGAACGCCGGGACGGAGACCTGAACTGAAGGAACCGCGTCGGGTCGGGGTCTCTTGACGCTGGATGCATGGAGTCGTTGCGACAGCACTTACGAATGCTGTCATTCCTGAAAATGCCGGCCCATAAGGAGCGGAGGATTGCGTGAACGAGATCATTTCGCAATTGCTCGCGGAGCATCGAAACCTGGGGAAACTGGTGGGCCTACTGGATCGCCTTCCTGATGGCACGACTGATCCGAAGCTCGACGAGATCACGCTGCTGGTTGACGTCTTTTCTTACCTGACTTGCTTCCCGGACGTCCGTCATCACCCGTTCGAAGACCGGATCGTCGCCAGTCTTCTCGCCAGGAATGCGCTGTCGATCGACATTGCCGACGAAATTGACAGGCAACATCGTGTCCTGGCCAGGCAGGGCACGGACTTGATGCGCGACCTAGAATCGGCTGCCCGTGAGGAAAGCACCTCCTGGCATGCTGCTGCGGATAGCGCCCGACTCTACGCTGAACGCCTTCGCCACAATATGGCGGTCGAAGAGCTCGCCGTCTTTCCCGTGGCTGAACAGCGTCTTGGCGACGCGGATTGGCATGCGATTGCCGCTCTATCGACAGTCGATCCGGAAGATCCCCTCTTTGTTTCGCGGACCGAGAAGCGCTTCGCCGACCTGCGTGGAGTGATCGCTGCAGAAGCAGATTGTGGCTGCTTCGAGAATCCGGAAGTAGGGCGGTGACTGCGAGCAATAACGCGGTGCATCGCCCTCGCTTCCCGGTTTTTCTTTGCGCTTCCGGTTGCGACGTCAAGCCGGACCTGGTCTTGATATAGAGAAAACCGGACGACAGCGTACTGCAATTCGTTCGTTTCGGTTCGCACGACGAAGCGGGTCTGTGAAAGGTCTGGCTCAATGGAACTCGAAAGCTTTCTTCTATCCGCGGTGCTACTGCTGAGCGCAGCGGCGGTCGGTGTGACGCTGTTCAAGCATCTTGGACTGGGATCGGTACTCGGACTGCTTGTGGCAGGGATCGTGGTTGGCCCGCATTCCCCCGGGCCCTACGTCACGACACATGTCGATGAGGTGCGTCATTTCACTGAACTGGGTGTCGTGCTGCTGCTGTTCGCGATCGGGCTCGAGATGCGGCCCGCGCGGCTGTGGGCGCTACGGCGCGAGGTGTTTGGGCTGGGATCGCTGCAAATCCTGCTCTCCGGCCTGTTGATCGCGGGCTACATGCTTCTGTACCAGAATCGCTGGGAGACTGCGCTGCTTGCTGGCCTCACCATGGCCCTGTCGTCGACCGCCTTTGTCATCCAGTTGCTCAATGAACGGGGGGAACTGGCCAGCACCCATGGGCAGGCGTCGTTTGCGGTGCTGCTGATGCAGGACCTGGCGATCGTACCCCTTTTGGCCGTTGTGCCAATCCTGTCCGAGACCGGGGCGCTGTCGATCGAGGTGCCGCTTTGGAAGCAGATCGGCTTGGTGATCGGTACTCTCACTTTGCTGTTCGGCTTTGGCCACTACGTGGTGCCCAGGGTCCTCGAACACCTGTCTCGGCAGCGTAACCGCGAGGGGTTCATCCTGGTCATGCTGCTGGCAGTGCTCATCGCTGCCTGGGCGACCAATGAAGTTGGCCTGTCGATGGCACTGGGCGGCTTCGTCATGGGGATGCTCTTGTCCGGATCACGCTATGCCTACCAGGTGAAGGCCTATATCGAGCCGTACAAGGGCATCTTGATGAGCATCTTCTTCGTCGCGGTCGGCATGTCCATCGAACTCGAGGTACTCGCCTCTGAACCCTGGGTTTTCATTCAGCAAGTGGCCATCATCCTGTTCATAAAACTGGCCGTGATGTTTGCTCTGGGGCTGGCCTTCCGATTCACTGTCGAATCGGCCATCCGCATGGCCGCGCTGCTCGGGCAGTCGGGTGAATTTGGATTCGTGTTGTTCGGTGCGGCGCGTGGCTTGGGCGTAATCGACGACCGCACCTTCGTGGTGTCGGTGGCGGTAATATCGATCAGCATGATGCTCACGCCGCTGATGGTGGGTGCGGGCGATGCCCTGGTGCGGCGCCTGACGAAGTCAAGCGTCGGGCCGACCGTGGTACCGGTCCTTGCGGCGGGTGACTCGGAGGGTGGTACGGTCATCATTGCCGGCTACGGTCGGGTGGGGCACACGGTTGCCATGATTCTGCGCGCCAGTGGCGTACCGATCCTGGTGTTCGACAATGACCCCGTGCGGGTTGCCCAGGGCCGGGCCGATCACCTGCCGGTTCACTTTGGTGACCTGGCCGATCCGGAGCTGCTCGCCGCGGTACCGGTCGAGCGCGCGGCGCTGGCGATAATCACCGTCGATCACATGCCCACCGCGATCACGGCGTTGGCGCAGCTGCGCCGCCAGTATCCGCAACTGCCGATCATTGCCCGGGCACGCGACCTGGCGACCACCGCGAAACTGGAAGATGCGGGCGCCACCCGGGCATTTCCCGAGGTGGTGGAGAGTAGTCTTCGCCTGGGAGCTGAGGCGCTTTTGATGCTCGGCGTTGCAGCCGAAAGCACCGAGGGTCTGTTGCAGGGCGTGCGTGGTACCGACTACGCGCTGGTGCGCGAAGCCACTGAGCGTGCGTCCGGCCCTGATACCGACGAGGTAGCACGGTAGCAGAGCGCGCCGCGGCAGCGCAGACTCCTGAACGGCCGACAGGGTCATGAAGGCTGCGCGAGGTACTGACGGGGCCGCCGAGCGACCTTCCTGGTAGGAGGTGCTTGACTCATTCCCCTGGCGCCATCGACCGGGCGCAACAGAAAGTCCACAGCTTGCGCGACAGACCTGGGGTCGTGGTGACGCCCGCGTTTGGCCGCCATGAGCGGCTCACCTGCTGACAGTCCCCGGCGCTGCCGCGGAACGGTCGCCTTTTCTAAGGGGGGGTATCGTCATGGCACTATCACGCGCCAAGTCGGCCGATCTGGTGAACATCATGGATGCCACCGTCTCGCTCGCTAGCAACACTTCGGCCAAGCTGGTCCGCGATGAACATATCGAGATCTTCCGCCTGGTCGTGAGCGCGGGAACCCCTATGCAGGAGCACAGCGCTGCCGGTGCAATGACCGTGCAATGCCTGGCAGGCGCAGTGGGGTTTCAGTTGTCACGACAAAACGCAGACGCTGCGCTCCGGTGACCTCATCTACCTGAACGATGCTGCGCCGCATGCCTTGTATAGCAGGCATGGAGCAACCCTTCTCATGACACTGATTCTGCACCGAAAATAGCTTCAGTGG
>LBIU01000184.1 GCA_000987445.1 Candidatus Accumulibacter adiacens
TCGTCGCGGGCCGTGATCATCAGCGCGCCAGCGACATCGACGGCACCCAGGGCAGCGGCAGGGTCGCTGTCAACGAATTCACTGAATTCAATGAACGCCCGCGCCGAACTGCTGACCTTGTTGCTGGCGATGACGCCGCCCATGCTCTTGCCGCTGGCGCCATAGAAGGCCGAGGCGCTCGAATCGGCGGCGTTGCTCACGGTGGCGTTGATCAGCGCCTGCGAGAGGGCCTCGAGGATCAGGTCTGCCGCCGCATCGACTGTGGAATCGCGCAGGTAGGCCTGGACATCGGCCGCATTCTCGAGCCCGAACACGTCCTGCGCGAACGGGTCGCCGAGGATCGCGTCCAGCGTCTGCGTCAGGAGATCCTGGGACTCCCAGCCGACGGTGTTGAAGGCGATGGTGACCGCGCCCGCGGTGTCGCCGGAGTTGGCCGCGACCTGCACGGTGGCGTCGATGAGCGAGGTGTTGCTGGCCGCGATGCGGAGCTCGCCAGTGCTGGTGGTGACCTGGCTGTCCACGATATGGGCGTCGGCATGACTGAGGATCAGGTTGACGGCAATCGCGCCGCCGCCGGCGATGACCGTGCCCGAGCCATAGGCGCTGCCGCCCGAGGCGGTGGCCGTGCTCTCGACATGCGCCGTGATGCGGGCGCTCTCGACCGCCGCCACGGCCACGCCGCCGGCCGCGACGAGCGCATTGTCGAGGAAAGCCTCGGCACCGCCGCGCACGTCGTTGCGCACGACCATGGCGCTGATGGCGATGGCGTCGGAATCCGAGAGGTTGATGCCGGTGCCGGTACCGAGGTCGCTGGTACTGCCGGCCGTGGACAACAGGGAAGCTTCGGCAGTGATCGCCGTGGCATCTTCGGCGCTCAGCGACAGGTCGCCACCGACGAGCACGGTATTGTCGGGCGAGCCGGCGCTGTACTCGACGAAGGCGCGCGCGCGGCTGCTGACCTTGTTGCCGGCGAAAATGCCACTTGCGCTGCCGCTGCGAGCGCCAAGCAGGGCGTCGGTGCTGGAATCGGTTTCGCTGCTCAGCGAGGCTTTGATCTGCGCCGTGGACGCGGCCAACAGGACCAGGTCGCCGGCGACGTCGACCACCGTGTCGCGGACATGGGCGTCGACCACCTGCGGCAGTTCGCTCTCGCCGAAAGCGGATCCGAGCAGCAGATCGGCGATGTTCAGCAGCGGGTTTCCGAGCTCCCAGCCGATGGCGTTGATGGCCACCGAGATCCCGCCCGACACCCCGGCCGGGGAAAAGCTCACGTCTGCGGACTCGGTGGTCGCGCTCAGCGCGGTCGTGGCGTCGACCCGCGAGGTGTCGGAAGCCTCCAGACGGAGGCTTCCCGCAGTCAGCGTCTGCGCCGCGCTGTCTTCCAGCACGGCCTGGACGTTGCCGAGCACCTGGTTGCTGGCGTACAGGCCGCCGAGGCTGAGCGCGAAGCCCGGCAGCAGGCCGGTCGCCGCGACACTGCTGGCCTGCGCGTCGGAAGTCAGCTGGGCGCCGCGGACAGCGCTGACGGCGATGTCGCCGCCGCTTGCCGTCAGCACCGAAGCGTCGTCGATGGCGGCCACGGTGTCGCCGGTCAGCGCATTGCTGGCACGGGCAATGCCGATGGAAACGGCCGAGGTGAGCAGCGACAGATCGAAGCCGGCCTCGATCGAGGTCGCGGTCAGCGTCGGCATGCTCGACGCCGACACCTGGATGCCGTCTGCAGCGGCATGCACGGTGCTGGCGCCAAGTTGGGCGGTCGTGCCGCCGCCAACGGTGTTCGTCGCCACCTTGCCGGTGGCCTGGTACGCGCCGGCGTTCTCGGCACGTACGGCGAGGCCGCCGACGGGACGGAGAACGGTCCCGACCGTCGCGTCGATGACCCTGGCCGAGGCGATATCGGTGGCCGTGTTCCTGGCCGTGCCCACGGAGCCTGCGCTGGCGGCGGCTGAAATCCCTCCCGCGTTGCGCGCCTGGATGGTCACCAACCCGTCGCTGGCGAGCGTGCCACCCGACGACACCCCCGTGACCGTCGCGGTCGTGGTGCGCGTCAGCGTGCTGTGAGCGTACAGGGCAGCGAAGTCGAAGCCGCCGCCGGTCGATGACAGGTCGATCGTCAACTGCGAGTCGTCGACGGCCTCGATCAGCAGCGCGGCGCTGGCGCCTGTCGCCACCACCGCGGCACCGCCGGACAGGTTTACGGAAGTCGTGTTGCTCTGCTCGATGTCGAAGCCGCCGAGCAGCGCGCCACTCGCGCTGGCATCTATCTGCACCGTGTTGCGCGCCGAAATGGCGACCGTGCTGCCGCGGATCTTGGTGCCCGCACCGCGCACTTCGACCGTCGACGAGGAGACGCCAGAGTAGGGATCAAAGGCGCTCAGCACCGTGCTCTTCGCCGCCTGCGCCGACAGGACGACGCCGCCGCTGGCGGCGATCGAGCCCTCGACGACCAGGGTGGCTGCGGCTTCGCCAAGCGCCGTCAGGCTCACCGATGCCGCGTTGGCAATCGCGCCGTGGGCGCCGATGGCCTCGCTTTCGGCGTTCAGCGACTTGCCGTACAGGTCGAGCGCGCCGTACAGGTCGAGCGTGTCGAAGCCGTCGCCGCCAAGCACGCTGACGTCGAGCGCAAACAGGCTGCCGTCGAAGTTCAGCGTGATGTGGTCGTCGCCGCCGAGGCCATTGATGACGATGCCGTCGTAACCGCTATAGGAGGTGACACCGCCCGCGTTGATGCTGACGTCGAATGCGCTGTCGCCGGTCTGATTCAGCACCAGGGTGTCGTTGAGCGCCGTCAGCTCGATCGCCAGCGGCGAGGCCGAAAGCAACAGCCGCGGCTCAAGCGCCTCGAACGCCAGCGTCCGGCGCTCGCCGGGGCGGTGGACCATGGGCTCGGTCACTGCCGGCTTGGCGCGACCACCAAACACACGCCCGAGCAAGCTGGAAAGAAAAGTCGATACTGGCGCTTTGCCGGCTACCCGGGTCGTGTTCATCTTCATGGCGATTCCTCGTTGACCACCTTGGCAGCGAAGAAATTGGCCTTAAGTGCCCTCTCGCCGCTTTCACTGCTTGCACCCGAATAGACGCAGCTAATTGCTCATGTAGCGCGGCACCTTAGCACTCTGATTGCAGGACGCAAGGAAAGTTTGACCCTCCCCCTGGCGGGGTTGGCGCGGTGGCAGCAATAAAGCGTCTTGATGCGCCGCTGCGGACGGCCCGGTTTCTGCCTGCCGCGACTGATCGCGGCATCAGCAACCGCGACTGGATGTGGGTCGAGTCGCCGACGGCGACCGCCTCAGCCTCTCTGTTGGTGCGCCAGTTCGTCCGCGGTGTTGATGTTGGCGAAGGCCTCGGAACAGCCGTCGAAGTCCACCAGCACGTGTTTCTGGGCCAGCACCCAGCGGTCGATCTTGCGATCGCCTCCGGCCAGATACGCCGCCAGCGAGGCGGCGCTGCGCGTGTGCGCCAGCAGGAAGACCGGCTGCAGCCGCCCATCGGCACGGGCCATGGCCATATCCGCCCCGGCGGCGAGCACCGCGCCGTGCAGACGGGCCACCAGATCCTCCGGGAGCTTGGGTGAATCGCAGGGACAGGTGAGCACCCAGGCCTCGCGGCTGCCCTCGCCGGCGTGGTGCAGGCCCGCATCGAGCCCGGCCAGGGGGCCGACGAAGCCGGCGTGACGGTCGGCGACGACCGGCGCGCCGAGCGCCGCGTAGCTGTCGGCGTTGCGGTTGGCGTTGATCAGCAGGGCATCGACCTGTGGGCGCAGGCGGGCGATGACCTGCGCAATCATCGGCCGGCCGTCGAGTTCGACCAGGCCCTTGTCGACACCGCCCATGCGGCGGCCTTGTCCGCCGGCGAGAATCAGGCCGATGATCGG
>LBIU01000185.1 GCA_000987445.1 Candidatus Accumulibacter adiacens
TTGAGCTTCTTGAAGTTGTCGATGTCGAGCAAGGCGACGCAGAGGGTCGATTGGCGGCGCTGCGCGCGCGCCGTTTCCTTCTCGAACGCTTCTTCGAGACCACGGCGATTGAGTACCCCGGTCAGCTGATCGTGACGAACCAGGGTGCTGGCCTTGTCGAGCTCGGCCTGCAATTCGCCGATGCGTTTCTCGGCCTCCTCGACGCTCTGTTTGGCATTGCGCAGCTCGTCACGCGAGCGCTGGGCGTTGAGCTGGATGATCTTCGTCTCGCGGATCACTTCCGCAAGGACGTCTTCCAGCTCGGAGATGTCGTCGGCGGCGCTGATACGGTCGGCGCAGATCTCGATCTTGTCGTGATACTCCGAAGTCGAATCGGCAAACTCGGCCAGGTGATCAACGAAACCGGCCAGCATCTGCTTGAGGCTTTCGCGCGCTTCGTCGAGGCTGTGCTTCAGCTGGCTCTGCTTGTAAATCACTTCCTTGAGCCGATTCTCGGCCTCGCTGATCGAGCGGATGCTCAGCGGGCCAGCGACAATTTCGCGCACGATCTCGATCTGGCCGGAGAGCCAATGGTCGTCGACGACCAGCTCGCCGACGTTCTCGAGCAGCAACTGCAACAGGTTGAGCAGGCCGGCGCGCAGTTCGACGCGGTCTTCGGCGAGCAGCTCGAGGCGGAAAGCGAAACGCTTGATGCTCGCCTGCAAGCCGTCCATCGCCGCCCGCGAGGTGGCGGTGCGGATCTTGTGCGCCAGGGCTTTCGCGTCGGCCACCAGCTCCGGCTCATCCTGCAGCTGCGACGGTATCAGCACCTCCAGCGAGTAGGCGAAGATTTCAGTCAGTTCGGCCGACAGCTCGGCCGCCTGAGCACTGCTCGCCAGCGCTTTCCCGGGCGCAACGCCATCCCTTGGCGGCGAATTGCCTGCCAGGGCTGCCGCGTTTTTCTCCTCCTCGACCAGGGACATCCCGTCGCTCATCGGCGCATTGAGCGACCACGACCTGACCAGCCCCTGCAGACGTGTGAACAGCAGCTCGCTGTTGCCCGCAGCGTTGGCCAACACCCGCTCGAACGCCTCGCGCTTGCGGGCGACGGTCAGGCCCGCCTGCTTGCTCTCCCACTGCCGCAGAAAGCCACCGAACAGCTCGCCCCAGGGAAGGTCCTGTTCCTTGCCGAGCTGCGCGAAGAGCTCGCCCAGGCCGCGCTTGAGCTCATCCCAGGTCTTGCCCTTGAACGCCTGTTCGAAGCGCTTCAGCAGGCGCTGCTGCG
>LBIU01000186.1 GCA_000987445.1 Candidatus Accumulibacter adiacens
CTCGAGGAGAGCCTCGAAAACGAACAGTTGAAGGCCCGCGAAATGATCGTCGAAGTCGCCGGTGTCAGGCAGTTCGCACCGCCGTTCAAGATCAGCGAGCACCCTTTCGAAGCACGCCATGTGCCACCGGCCGCCGGCGAGCACAGTGCAGAAATCCTTGACGAGGCCGGCTTCAGTGCCGCCGAGATCGCCAATCTGCGTGCCCGAAAAGTGATCTGAGCCGGCCCGCCGGACCCGACCTCATGCAAGGCATCCTGCTGCTGCTTCCCGATTTCGGACTGATCCTGCTCGGCTGGGCGCTTTACCGCCTGGTCGATTTCGGCGAAAACTTCTGGAGTGGGCTGGAAAAGCTGGTCTATTTCGTGCTTTTTCCGGCCCTGCTGTTCAAGGCCCTGGCCAGCACCCGAATCGATTTCGCCACCGCCGCACCGCTGTTCGCCAGCGGCGCCGCAGCGCTCGGCTGCGGCGTCCTTTTCGGCCTACTGGCAGGGCCGCTGTTCAAGCACAACAAGGCGGTTTTCGCCTCGCGCTTCCAGTGTGCCTTCCGCTTCAACTCCTACCTGGGCCTGGCGGTCATCGGCAAGCTGCATGGCGCCCCGGGAATTGCCGCCATGGGCATTCTGATCGGGGCGATGGTGCCGCTGGCCAACATCGCCTCGGTGTGGATGCTGGCCCGCCACGGCAATCTCGGCCTGTTCCGCGAAATGGTCCGCAATCCGTTGGTCCTGGCCACGCTGGCCGGTTTTGCCTTTAGCGCCAGCGGCCTGACGCTACCCACCGCCGCCGGCCAGTTGCTGGGCCGACTCGGTGAAGCGGCCGTGGCCCTCGGGCTGCTGGCCGTCGGCGCGGCCTTGAAGATGCGCGGCACTTCCGGATCGCACGGCGCTTCGTGCTACCTGCTGGCGGTCAAATTGCTGGCCGTGCCTGCGGCAGGGCTGCTGGCCGCCAGCAGCCTCGGCCTGAGCGGGGTGTACTTCGATACGGTCATCGTTTTCGGCGCCCTGCCGACCGCTACCTCGGCCTACATTCTGGCGGTACGCATGGGCGGCGACGGCCCGGGCGTCGCCTGGCTGGTTTCGGCGAACACCCTGCTGGCGATGCTCACGCTGCCCGTGTGGCTGACGATTGCCTTGCGCTACTGAGGAAAGCCGGGCCAGTACCACAATACCATTGCCCATCCAGCGACTCTCGCCGCCGATTCCTCACTCCTCGCTACTGGCGGCTGGCCGGATGGCGACCACGGCCACCGAAATGTTGTCGCTGCCGTCACGCGCACAGGCCAGATCGACCAGCCGCTGGCTCGCTTCGCGAACGTCCAGGGAGGCGACGACCTCGGCAATTTCAGCCGCCTCGATCGACGCGTGCAATCCGTCCGAGCAGAGCACGAAGACATCGCCGATCTGCGGCGCAGCACAGCTCTGGGTGGCTATCTGCAGGCCCGAATAGGTGCCCAGGGAGCGCATGAGGACGTTGCGCATCGGGTAATGGCGAGCGTCTTCGGCGCTGAGCACGCGGTTCTTCACCATCTGTTGGACCAGGGTGTGGTCCTCGCTCAACTGCCGACAGCGACCATCGGCACAGTGGTAGAGACGACTATCGCCGACATGTGCGAAGAACACGCTGTTGTCTACGATCACCAGCGCGGTGGCCGTCGTTCCCATCCCCTCGAGCTCTGGATCCGCCAGGCCAGCCCGGCAAATCGCGCGGTTCGCGTCGAGCATTGCCCGTTCCAGGGCGGGCAAGCGATCCTGGCCCGGGGGCGCGGCAAAATAAACGCGGCAAATGGTTTCCACCGCCAAGGTGCTCGCCACTGCGCCGCCGCGGTGACCTCCCATGCCGTCGGCGACCACCGCCAGCACCCCCAGACGTCGGCGCAGCGCGAGCTCATCCGGGCAAACGAAGGCCAGCGCGTCCTCGTTGCTGCGGCGCACGCGGCCGACGTCACTGGCCAGGCCGGCGCACACCGTGTACGCCGCGTCCGCCGATTTGGCGGTCAATCCGCTCACGCCTGTCTGGGCAGGCATCGTGGCCAGGTCAGAGCAGCGCCCGCGCGCTTACCCGCGGGAACCAAGCCGGCAGCCGGCTCGACTCGCAGCAGCTCTTGCCTCAGGACAACTCTTGCCAGCAATGGCGGCTCCTTTTCGAAGAAGCCGCCATTGTGCCATGCGGCTTGACGGTTTCGCGCCACAAGCCCGGAGATCGGCAAAAGATCGGCCCGCAGATGAGCAGAGCACACCGCAGGCGGCGGCAAGACGCCGTTCTCCACCAGCGCCGCATCCAGGCCTCCAGGCCGCGGCCTGCGCGCGCAGCGCTGTGAACATTGCTCAGCGAGAAGCACCCGCCGCATCAGCCGCTTGCGTACGGCCAGCAGCCTGCGTCGCACAGGCGCTGAGCAGCAGCGTCGCTACTCGCGGCAGGCCGGCGAGATAGTGCGCAATTGGCTGGCAATCACCGTCCACACACAGTTCGTAGCTACCGGCATGGGGCGAGTGCGACAGCAAGACCTGCGGCAGCGGCGGCAGGACCGGTCGATAGTGCCAGGTGCCGTCCCGCAGGACGGCACCGGCTGGCGCTTCCATGCCCGCCCCACTGCCCACGATCCTGGCCGCGACGACCCGCAGCTGCTGGCCTTCCAACCGCCAGTCCTCCTCCCAGCGCGTCTTCTCGATGGAATGGGTCCAAGCCAACGTGAAGGCATTCACCGCCACCACGGCGACGATGCTGCCGGCGCTCAGGCAGAGCGGCACGGCTGCTGCCTGCGACTCTTCAGCCAATGCACAAGGACGAAGCCGGCGGCGAGCGCAAAACCGACCTGATCGGTCAAAGGTAGCGCAACCACAAGACTGGCCGCCGCGGCCGCGGCCAGCAGGCGCTCCAGCGGATTGAGCGGCACCCAGAAATAGCCGATCGCCGCCCCGCCCCACAGGCAGATCGCCAGCACTGCCTTGAACAGCACGTAGGCAACCGCCATTGCCGACGGATCACCCTGCAACATGATCGCCGGGTCGTAGACCGCCATGTAAGGCACGACAAAGCCGGCAATGGCGATCTGCACGGCCTTCATGCCGATCTTCAGCCCGGGTTCCTTGGCGATGGAGCTGGCGGCAAAGGCAGCGAGTGCCACCGGTGGCGTGAGGTCGGCCATGATCCCGAAGTAGAAGACGAACATGTGACTGACGATCAGCGGCACGCCGAGCTTGAGCAAGGCCGGCGCGGCGATGGCGCTGGTGATGATGTAGTTGGGGATGGTCGGAATGCCCATGCCGAGGATCAGACACACCAGCATGGTCAGCACGAGCGACAGGAAGAGGCTGGTCTCGCCAACGGTGAGGATGAAGCCGGCAAAATTGGAAGCAGCGCCGGTGAGCGTCAGGACGCCGATGATGACGCCGACGATGCTGCAGGCCACACCGACCGGCAACGCCTGCCGCGCGCCATCAGACAGGCTCAGCTTCATGACGTGCAGGCTCTCACGGCAACCCCTTACGAAGAACGCAGCCGCCACCAGCAGCGCGATGACGACCAGCAAGGCATGGACGCCCCATTCGAGCATCGTCGCACAGCCCAGGCCGACGCCGATCCAGAAGACGTAACGAAAGGCGGTGCCGGAAACGCGTGCGGCAAGCGCCGCGCCAAGGATCAGCACGGCGGTCAACGACAGGCCGACCATCCCCGAGAACATCGGCGTGAAGCCGTTGAACAGCATGCCGACCAAGATCGTCAACGGCAGGATCAGGTACCATTGCTCACGGATCGCGCGCAGCGGATTCGGACATTCTTCCTTCGGAATCCCGCTCAAGCCCTTGCGTCCGGCCTCGAGATGCACCATCCAGAAGACCGTAAGGTAGTAGAGGACCGCGGGCACGACCGCCGCCTTGACAACCTCGGTGTAGGGCACATCCAGATTCTCGGCCATGATGAAGGCGACCGCGCCCATCACTGGCGGCATGACCTGACCGCCCATCGACGCAGTCGCCTCGACGGCGCCGGCAAAGACGCCCGAATAGCCGAAGCGCTTCATCAGCGGAATGGTGAACTGGCCGGTGGTCAGTACATTGGCGACGCCCGAACCCGAGATCGTCCCCATCATGGCCGACGAGGCCACTGCCACCTTGGCCGGCCCGCCCTTGGTGTGACCGACGGTGCCGAGCGCCAGCGAATTGAAGAGATTGATCATCCCGGCGTGTTCGAGGAAGGAGCCGAAGAGGATGAACAGGAAGATATAGGTCGCCGAGACCAAGGTCGGGATGCCGAACAGGCCCTCGGTACCGAGCGCCAGCTGGTTGACGATCTGGTCGAAGCCGTAGCCACGGTGTTCCAGGGCACCCGGAAGATACTCGCCGAACATGCCGTAGGCCAGAAAACTACCGCAGACGATCGGCAGCGCCAGACCGAGCAGGCGGCGCGCCGCCTCGAAGACCAGAACCACCAGCGCCGTGCCGACGACCAGGTCGGCGGTGCTCGGGTCGCCCGAGCGCTGAATCAATTCGGCCTCGAAAATCCAGTGATAGGTGCCAAGCGCAAAGGCGAGCACGGCGAGTATCCCGTCACCGATACTGATGCGCGAAAGCTTTTCGACACTACCCTTGAACGCCGGGTAGATCAGGAAGGTGATCGCCAGCAGGAAGCCGACGTGCAGCGAACGCGTGACCAGGCTCGACAGGGGATGAAACGCGGCGACGGTCAGCTGATAGGCGGAGAAGGCCAGCGCGACGGCGGTAACCAGTTGCAGGGAGCGGCCCGACAGCTGCCGCTGAACGCCGTGCGCAGCAGAACTCTCCGCCGCGCCATGATCGGGTGCTACGGAGCGATCGTTCATTGCGTGTCCTTGCGGCGCACGCCGTTGCGACCCGGATCAGCAGGTGGCAACGGCGCCTGGCGCCAGTCGATTACTTGATCAACCCGGCTTCGCGATAGTACTTCTCGGCACCCGGATGCAAGGGTACCGGCGGCTGCTTGGCCGCATTCTCCTTGTTGATCAGTTTGGCAGCGCCGTGTGCGGCGACCATTTGATCAAGGTTGTCAAACATCGACTTGGTCATCGCGTAGACGGTGTCATTGGAGACGCCGGAGTTGGTGACCAGGAAGTTCTGCACGGCGACGGTCGAGACGGCGGCGGTCTGACCGCGGTAGGTGTCGGCCGGGACGGTCCCCGTCAGATAGGCGGCGTCGCCGATCTTGTTCACCACCTCTACCGGAATCGGAATGACGGTTATCGGCAGCGAGGTCGCCAGATCGCGCAGGGCGGCAACGCCAAGACCCGCGGAAATCACCGTCGCGTCGAGCTGACGATTCTTCATCAGTTCGACCGATTCACCGAAGGGCAGGTACTCGACCTTGCCGAAATCCTCGTAGCTCATCCCGGCCGCCTTGAAAATGGCGCGCGCGTTGAGTTCGGTACCCGACTTCGGCGCACCGACGGCGACGTTCTTGCCCTTCAGGTCAGCAAGTGTCTTGATGCCCGACTCGGCGCTGGCGACGATCTGGATGTAGTTGGGATAGATCGCAGCGACCGTGCGCAGCTTCTTGAGCGGCGTCTTGAAACCGGCTTCCTCGTTGCCTTTCCAGGCTTCGCTGAGCGCGTCACCGAGGGTGAAACCGATCTCGCCACGACCGGCTTGCAGCAGGTTGAGGTTCTCGGCGCTGGCTTTGGTCGCCTGCACCGCCGTCTTGGCGTCGGGAAGCGCTTTGGCGTAGATCTGCGAGAGCGCGACGCCGAGCGGATAGTAGACGCCGCTGGTGCCGCCGGTCAGGACGTTGATGAATTCGGCGGCGTGCACGGATACGGAAAAGCAGGTGGCTGCCGCGGCGGCCAGCAGGGTACGGCGCAGAGATGCTCTCATTGATTGCCTCCTTTGGTGTTTTGCTGCGATGGGTTTTCGAAACGCTTCCGTTCTCTTGTACTTCCCACTCTGGACCGCTCTGACCTAGTCGTCAAATGCCGTGAAGGGAAAAACGAATTCTTGCAGATGAT
>LBIU01000021.1 GCA_000987445.1 Candidatus Accumulibacter adiacens
TTTTCTGTTGACGGCGGATGACGGACTTCCACCGCCAAGTCTGCGAACGGCGTCTGACCAATCGCGGTTAGCGCCACCAAGCGGTACCCCGCAGCCACCAAGCCATCGCGCAGATGCCTTGCCAGCGCCACGGCATCCGGCGAATCACCGTGAATGCAGATACTGCCGGCCTGCACCGGAATCTGCTGACCGCTGGCGCTGACCAGCGCGCCGGCATCGAGCATGGCGCGGACATGGGCCAGCGCCAGGCCGGGGTCGTGAATGACGGCGCCGGGCTGGCTGCGCGGGACGAGTTGGCCGTCGTCCTGGTAGCGGCGGTCGGCGAAGATTTCGTCGACCACCGGCAGCCCGGCGACGCGTCCTGCCAGTGCCAGGTGCGAACAGGCCGGCGCCAACAGGATCAGGGTCGGATCCAGGGCCTTGACGGCGCGGGCGATGGCGTCGGCCAGTGCTCGGTCGGCGCAGGCCTGGTTGTTCAGGGCGCCGTGCGGTTTGACGTGCGTCACCGCCATGCCCTCGCTGGCGGCCATGCCCTGCAGCGCGCCCACCTGGTAGATCAGCAGCGCTTCTACCTCGGCCGTGCTGAGCGCCAGCGGTCGGCGACCAAAACCTTGCAGGTCGGCGTAGCCGGGGTGGGCACCAACGCTGACGCCGCGCGCCTTTGCGGCCAGCAGCGTCGCGCGCATGACCATCGGATCTCCGGCGTGAAAGCCGCAGGCGATGTTGGCGCTGCCGACGAGGTCCAGCATTGCCGCATCGTCGCCCATGGACCAGGGGCCGAAGCTCTCACCGAGATCGGCGTTGAGGTTGATGGTTTTCGCGTCGTTCACGTGCTCACTCCTCGCTTTCGAAGCCACTGATCGGCCCGCTGATCAGGCCGCTGTTGTAAAGCGCCTGAAGATCGACGCTGCCGTCGCCGGGCAGGCGGCGAATGCTGGCGACGAGCTGGGCAAGCTGCTCGGCATGGCTGCGCGCGGCGCGCTCGGCGGCATCGACATCGACCAGCTGAAAGCGCAAGGTCTCGCCCGCGCGCCGGTTCGCCAGGCGGCCGAGATCGGCCGAAATCACGGTGGCAATCTTGGGATAACCGCCAACGGTCTGTGCGTCGGCAAGCAGCACGATCGGCTGGCCCGAGCCCGGTACCTGCATCGAGCCCGGCACGGTGGCATCCGAGATGATGTCCTTGTGCGCGTCGGAACGGTGCTCGAGCGGCGGGCCCTGCAAGCGGACTCCCATGCGGTCGGCCTGATCGGTGACGGAAAATGGCACGCCACACAAAGTCGCCAGCGCATCGTCGACGAAATGCCCGGCTTGGGGCCCGGCGACGACGCGGATCGGCGCACCGCCGCCGACGGGCGGCTCCGGCAGGAGAAAATCGGCGGCCTCGGTGAACCGCGCCGAGAGCCGCTCACCCGCCGTCAGCGGCTTGCCAATGCCTGCGCGCGCGTAGGTCGAGGCGCTGCCCAGCGTTTCCGTCGCCTGCAGGCCGCCAATGGCGACGAGCACCAGTCGCCCGGCACGTAGCGCCCGGATGCGCAGGCTTTCTCCGCTGGTGAGGCAAATGCTGCGCCAGCAGACGACACGCTGCACACCCTGTTCGCCAGTGATGTCGATGTCGGCCTGCCCGGCGACCGCCACCCGCACGCGGCCGTGCAGCGCTTTCAGCACCAGCCCGCCGTCAAAATGCTCGATGACCGGCGCCGTCGCCGGGTTGCCGACCAGAGCGTTGGCGATGCTCATCCACGCCGCATCGAGCACTCCGGACCAGGGCACGCCGACGCGGCGAAGGCCACGCCGGCCGCCGTCCTGAATCGACGCGTAGGCGCCGGCGCTGCGGATTTCGATTGCGGAGAGTGTCTCGCTCACGACGCGACCTCCGCCTCGGAGAACGCTGCCAGGTCGAGCGCACGCGCCTTGGCAGCCTGCTGCAGGCGTCGGTGCTCGGCCGCATTCACGGCCGTGAAGCAAACCCGGTCGCCGGGCTGGAGAAGAGACGGCTGCGGCCGCGCCGGATCGAACAGCGGCACCGCGCACTGCCCGAGGAGATGCCAGCCGCCGGGACTTTCCGATGGGTAGATGGCGGTCAGGGCTCCGGCAATGGCGACACTGCCGGGCGCCACCCGCAGGCGCGGCTCAGTGCGCCGCGGCAATTGCAGCGCCGACGGGAGATCGCCCATGAACGGGAAGCCGGGCAGGAAGCCGAGGGTGTAGACGCGGTATTCGGCCTGCCGATGCTGATCGATCAACGTCTCGACGCTCATGCCAAGTACCGCCGCAGTGGCTGCGAGATCCGGGCCGCAATCGCCTTCGTAGCAAACCGGCAGGCGCCACAGCCGGGACGCAGAGCGGCCAGCAAGCGGGTCCGCTGGCGGCAGCTGCTCGAGCGCTGCCAGCAATTGCTGGCGAGAGGTCTGCAGCGGGTCGTAAATCACCGTCAGCGAGCAGAAGCTGGGCACGGTCTCGATCAGTCCGGGCAGCCCGCCGGCCTGCCGCAAGGCGTTCACCTGCCGGTCGAGCGCGCTCACCGTGTCAACCACTTCGGCGGCGATTCGGTCGCCAAGGACCAGGGTGAAAGCCTGATCGCCGGCATCGGCCACGCGCATTCGCTCGCTCAGGCGAGAAGTCGTCACCTTCCTTACATGCGATTCGGCAGCCATAGCACGAGGTCCTGAAAGTAATAGGTCGCAAGGACACAGGTCATCATCACCGCGAAGAGCGGCGCCGCAGCGCGCGCGATATAGGTCACCTCGTGTTTCGTCAGCCCCTGCAGGACGAAGAGGTTCAGGCCCACCGGCGGGGTGATTTGCGCCATTTCCACCGTCAGGACCACGAAAACGCCAAACCAGATCAAGTCGAAGCCCGCCGCCTCGACCGTCGGCAGAAGCACGCCAATGGTCAGCACGACCAGCGAGATACCGTCCAGAAAGCAGCCCAGGAGAATGAAGAAGACAGCCAGCGCGAGCATCAAGGCCAGCGGCGAGAAATTGAGCGCGCCAATGTATTCGGCGAGGTGGCGCGGCAAGCCCACGAAGCCCATGGCCAGAGTCAGAAAGGCGGCACCCGCGAGAATCAAGCCGATCATGCAGTAGACGCGACAAGCGGCTGCCAGACCTGCGGCAAAGCTTCTCCAGCTCAAGGCGCCTTCGATCGCGGCGAGAATCAGCGAGCCGGTGACGCCGAGCGCGGCGGCCTCCGTCGCGGTGGCAATGCCGCTGTAGATCGACCCCAGCACCAGGCCAATCAGGCCGACGACCGGAATCAGGTGCCGCGACGCATAGAGCTTCTGAGCAAGCGTCATGGCGGCATCGGCGGCGGGCACCTTGTCCTTGTTGAATAACGCCCAGACGGCGATATAAAGCATGAACAAGATGCCCAACAACAGGCCCGGCATGACCCCGGCGAGAAACAGCTTGGCGATCGAGACATTGGCCGCCACACCGTAGACGATCATGATGATCGACGGCGGAATCAGCAAGCCCAGGGTGGCGGCACCGGCCAGCGTACCGATGGCCATGGACTCGGGGTAACCGCGGCGCTGCAGTTCCGGCAGCGATATCTTTCCGATGGTTGCACAGGTGGCGGCCGAAGAGCCGGAGACCGCGGCAAAGATCGTGCTGCCGATGACGTTCACGTGCAGCAAGCGACCGGGCAGGTGATTGAGCCAGGGCGCGAGGCCCTTGAACATGTCTTCCGACAGCTTGGTGCGAAAGAGGATTTCCCCCATCCACAGGAACAGCGGCAAGGCGGTCAGCGTCCAGCTGGAGGTGGACCCCCAGATGGTCAGCACCATGGCGTCGCCGACCGGACGGCTGGAGACAAACTCCATGGCAATCATGCCTACCCCCAACAGCGACAGGCCAATCCACAAGCCCGAACCCAGGATGACGAACAGGAACACGAGCAAGCCGAATGCGAGCGCAACTTCCATGATCTTCCCCTCGGCTTATTGAGCGCGCTCGGCTTCAGCGTGTACGGCGTCAAAGAACGCCTGCCCCTGCCAGCGAGCGACCAGGGCATGAATGAAAGCCAGCAGAAAACCGGCACAGCCAATGGCCATGCTCAGTTGCGGAATCCACAGCGGCGTCACGTCGGCCGCCGGCGAAACATCATGGAGGGCATAGGAAACCCACACCAGATTGACGGAAAACCAGCACAGATAGGCGGCTAGCATCAGACCGACGGCCAGGCAGCCATATTCAAAAACACCGCGCACACGGGGGCTCAGCCACTGCAGAACCAGACTGACGCGAATGTGATCGCCATGCTTGAAGGCCGCGGGCAGGGCCAGAAAGAGCGCCGCGGCAATGGAATAGCCGGCATAGGCATCGAGGCCGGGAAGATTCCAGTCGATCTGGCGACCGATGATGCCGAGCATCACCGACATCAGCGCGGCCACCATCGACACACAGGCCAGTGCCAGCAAGGCCCGGTAAATGGGGTTGGCAAATTTGTTCAACACTCGTCTCCTCGTCAGTCGTGAGCTTGCGCAGGGCGCTCACGATCTTTGCTCACTCACACAGCGATCATTCGGCTGCCGCAACGGGGAGGGCAGCAGGCGTGGCGAGCCCCGCCAATTGATGCCGAGCCCACCCGCCGCCAAACGCGACTGGCTACTTCCGATAGGCGTCGAGAATCGCCTTGCCGTCGGGGCCGGCGGCCGCCAGCCACTCGGCGGTCATCGTCTCGCCAATACGCTTGAGTTCCTTGCGCAAGGCTTGCGACGGCTCGGCGATGGTCATGCCATTGCTCTGCAGGACTTTCAGCGACTCAGCGTCGTTCTTCTCGCTGGCCTGCCAGCCGCGCGTTTCGGCCGCCGATGCCGCTTTCAGCACGGCCTCCTGCGTTGCCTTGTCCAACTCGTCGAAGGCTTTCTGACTGACGGCGACGACGTTGCGTGGATACCAGGCATTGACCGGGTAGAAGAATTTGGTCTGCTCGTAGAGCTTGCCATCGGCACCGCTGGCGCTGGAGGTGAGAAAGTTCTGCGCGGCGCCGGTGGCCAGGGCCTGACCGAGCTCCGGCAACTGAATCGTCACCGGCGCCGCACCCAGCATTTGCGCAATCTTGGTCGTTGCCGGGTTGTAGGTGCGCATCTTGCTGCCCTTGAGATCTTCCGGGCCGTTGATGGCGCTGACCGAGTATAGCGACTGGCCCGGCCAGGGCACCGAATAGAGCAGCTTCAGGCCTTGTCCCGCGAGCACCTTTTGCTGGACCGGCCTGGCCGCGTCGTAGAGCTTGCGCGCCTCGGCATAACTGGTGGCCAGGAAGGGAATCGAATCGACGCCGAAGAGTGGATTTTCGTTGGACTGACCGGAGATGATGAACTCGCCCATGGGCACCAGGCCGGTCTGGATCGCCCGCTTGATTTCCGGTTGCTTGAACAGCGAGGCGCCCGGATGGACGGTGATGACCAGCCTGCCAGCACTGCTTGCGTTCACGTCCTTGGCGAATTGCTCCAGGTTCTGCGTCTGGAAAGTGTTCGCCGCGTAGCCCGAAGGCAGGTCCCATTTGGACTCCGCCTGAGCGGCAAAGGCAGTGGCTAGCAAACAGGCAAAAACTAATTTATTCATTGATTGTCTCCTCTGGTCACTCTTGCTTAGAAACTCGCCAATCGACGATTGGACAAGTCAGTAATCAGCATCGCCCCCGGTGCGTGGGTGATGCAGATTTCGGGGCGCGCCTTGAGCAGCGCGGCTTGCGGCGTAACGCCACAGGCCCAGAAAACGGGGAGTTCGTCGGCGAGTACCGCGACCGGGTCCCCGTAATCCGGTGCCGCGAGATGCTCGATGCCGATCAGTGCCGGATCGCCGAGATGAACCGGTGCGCCGTGAACATTGGGAAATCGCGAGGTGATCTGAATGGCGCGAATGGCGTCGGCCGCGCGCAAGGGACGCATGGAAACGACCAGTGGACCGGAAAAGTCACCCGCCGGCACGGTTTCGATGCGCGTGCGGTACATGGCCACGTTCTTGCCTTCGCTGACGTGCCGCAAGACGATGCCGTCGTCGAGCAAGGCCTGCTCGAACGAGAATGAACAGCCGATGACAAAGGTCACCAGGTCATCGCGCCAGAGATCGGCGATGTCCGTGGGCTCCGACTCAAGCCGCCCCTGGCGCCAGACGCGGTACCGGGGCACATCGCTTCGAATGTCGATGTCGTTTCCGAGCGTGGCCAGACGGAACTCGCCAGGCTCGCTGACGGACAGCAAGGGACAGGGTTTTGGATTGCGCTGGCAGTAGCGCAGGAAATCGTTCGCGGCGCGCGCCGGGAGGATGACCACGTTGCCCTGAACCAGATCCGGCGCCAGCCCGCTGGTGTGCCCGGACCACCTGCCGCGCCGGATATCGGCGCGGGCGTTGGCACCTTGCGTCGAACTCACTTCCGCACTTGCGATCATCTTCACCCTCCTATGACTGGAGCAACTGCCACAAGTGCCTTCAATCTAGGTTGCTTTGCGCGGAAGTGGCAAACATTCTTTTCTTCGCTACGCCAACATTATTTCCGATTGGTCGTCAGAGAGGTCTGCGGAGCGCTGCGCCGACGGGAATCCTTGCGCTGCCTGGCAGCCAATCGCCTACGAGGTGCTCAGCTCCGCCATACGATGCGCGAGGCGAATAATCTGCACCCAGTCATGCGAGACGATGTCCTGAGAATGGGCAAGGTGATTGCGCAGCGATTCGATGTCCTTGATCAGCGCCTTGGCGGCTCGCTTCGACGGCAGGCCAAGCGCGTCTCGTGCCGGCGGGTATTCGAGGGTGAGCATCGCCTTGTCGGCCAGTTGCAGGCAACTGATCAGCTCGCAATGCTGATTGCGGCGTTCGCGCTCGCCTTGCAGTTGGCGCGCTTTTTCCAGCCGCCCGGCAGGCAGGATCCTTTGCCACCCTCCGTCGGGATAGATTTTCTCGATCAGCGACACCAGCCCCATCTCGTAGAGCGTGAGGGCGCCGAAAAGCCACATCCGTACCGGCGGCTTGTTCACTGCGTCACGCTCGATAACGCCGACGACCGAATCGAAGACCGACACGAAGCACTGGTCGTGGCGCGTGAGAATGCCGACCACATCCATCAGCGGAGCATTGATGCCCAGCACCTGATCCGCCGAGATATGCTGCAGTTGCCGGCCGCTGGGAGCTGCGCCAGCCTGGTCGCCGCCGTTGCCGCCCGCAGGACCCACGTCCGCTTCGATGTCCGACAGGCGCACATAAGCCTGCACCACGCCATCGACGCGAATGCCGGCAATCTGCAAATGCCGCGACTTCATGATTCGTGCCGTGTCACCTTCGGGAGCATCGGTGTCGAAGGAGAGCAGCGGTTCGGCAATATCGCCGGCGGTGAACACCTCGCGAAAGCGGCGCAGGATCGGCGAGTTTGCGACCTGGGGAAACAGGGCCGCCAGACCCCCGGAGGCCGGGTTGGCGTCCGTGCCGACGCCCTGCGACAGCCTTTCTACGCACTCGCCGTGCAGCGCCCGCGCCTTGTTCAGCAGGCGGGCATTGCCCTCGCCAAGGACGGCCAACAGAGCGTGCATTTCGCTCAGGTAGACCCTGGCGAAACGGGCATCGTGGCCGGTGATGTCCTGGCAGTTGTCGATCAGATCCGCCAGCTTGATGGTCTTGGCGCGTACGGACGCGTGCGCCGTGTGCTGGCGATCGCTCTCCTTGCGGAGCGCACGGTTGCCGTCGCTCGGTCGGCTGACGTCGGTCAGGTCCTGGACCAGCGCGGCGACCGCCGCGCCGAACTCGCGCTCGACGTCGCCGAGCGTCGCCGGCGTGTCCTCGACCACGTCGTGCAGCCACGCGGCAGCGATCATTTCGGGGTCCTCGCTCACCGATGCGACCAGGCGGGCCACCGATTCCAGATGCACCTGGTACGGTTGGTCGCTGTACTTGCGGCGGTGGCCGATCCGCTGGTGGGCGGAGGTCGCAAAATTCTTGGCGCGCTGGATCAGTTCGGACATGTGCTCACCTGCAACGAAGAGTAGCGACGGTAGCGAGAAACGGGCTGGCGATCAAGAATGCCGAGGCGTCCGCTGGTCGTGCCTGTTGTCACTCGCTAGCGCAGGATGCCGAGCAGGTTCGAGAAGCTGTCGGTCCATGGCGGGAAACCGGGCCGTGGCGCGAGCTTTTCGGCACCCTGGAAGCTTTTCGACAGCTGCGCCGCCCGCTCGGCGGGCATCAGCAGCACCCATACCGAATGGCGGCAGAAGCGATCGCCTGCCGCGGGGTCGAGATCGAAGATCAGCGCGCTGACACCGAGCTGCTCGGCGGCGCCAGCGATCACTGGCCGCAGGTCGAGGTAGCGGTTGGTGATGTGCACCGCCAGCATGCCGTCGCTCTTCAGGTGGCGCAGATAGGCCTGCATCGCCTCGAGGGTCAGCAGGTGAGTGGGAATCGAATCCCCGGAAAAAGCATCGATCGCCAGCAGGTCGAAATTCTGGGCGGGCTCGCGTTCGAGCATCAGGCGACCATCACCGAGTACCGGGACGATCGTCGCCGGGCTGTCGGCGAGATAGCTGAACTCCTTGCGAGCGAGATCGAGGACCTGCTCGTTGATTTCGTACATGCGCATTTCGTCGCCGCTGCGCCCGTAGGTGGCCAGGGTCCCCGAGCCGAGACCGAGAATGCCGACCTTGAGCGGCCTGTCACCGGCGACGCTGCGCAGCGCCTGACCGACTCCCGAATCCTCGCAGTAATAGGCGGTCGGCTTGCGGCGGTGCTCGGCCGCGAGAAACTGCTCGCCATGATTGATGCGCCCGTGCAGAATGCGGCGCTTGATGCCGAGCGCTTCCTCGTCGACGTCGTCGACGCGCAGCTGGCCATAGAAATTGCGCACCACCACCCGATAGTCTTCGACGTAATCCATGGAGAGGCCTCCGAGTCGATAAGCGTAGGCAAGCAGCGCCGCGACCAGCAGAACCCGGCGGATCAGTCGCAGGTCACGCCAGAGAACGATGCTCACCAGCACGGCGCAGAGGAAGAGGCCGATCGGCAGTTCGAAATAGGCGTTGAAGATCACCGGCGCCAGCAGGCCGACGAAGGTGCCTCCGAGCGCACCGCCGATCGACAGCATCAGGTAGAACAGGGTCAGGTGGCGAACCGGCGGCCGGCGCCTGACCAACTCGCCGTGACAGACCATGCAAAAGACGAAGAGCGACAAGCACATCAGCGTAACCAGCAGCGGCACTTCCATGCTGCCACCGTCGAGGACGTGGTCAAGCACCAGGAAAGCGATCGGCAGCGCGACCAGAAATCCCGGTCGGTAGTAGTAGCGCGGTGCATCGAAACAGAGAATGAAGCTGAGCAGGTAAATGCTCAGCGGCACCACCCAGAGGAAAGGGACCGGCGCCACGTCCTGCGTCAGGTGGCGGGTCATCGCCAGCAGCAGCAGCGAGGCGGTCATCGCCAGGCCGATCCAGAGCAGGCACTCGCCGAGTGGCGGTCGCGGTATCGGCTCGCTGCGCGCCTTCACGACCTCGCGCTGGCTCGACACCCCCTTCCACGACTGCCAAGCGCTGCCCAGGCAGGCGCCAACGAACAGGACATAGGCCGCCGACCAGGCCATGGCCTGATCATGCACCAGAAAATACGGCTCGACGAGCACTGGATAACTCAACAGCGCGATCATCGATGCCAGGTTCGAGAGCGCATACAGGCGATAGGGCATGGCGGTGGCAAAACGGCGCGCGTACCAGGCCTGCATCAGCGGACCGGTGGTCGACAGCAGCAGATAAGGCATGCCGACCGCCGCCGCCAGGACCACCAGCACGTTCCATGTCGGGTCGGCGAAAGCCATGTCTTTCCATGCCGGGTCGGCAATCACCGGCAGTGTCGCCAGACTGAGCAGCAAGAGAACGCAGTGGACGACATTCTGGCGCCGCGGTGACAGCGACTCATGCAGCAGATGGACGTAGAGATAGCCGAGCAGCAGTTCGGCCTGGAAGAAGACCAGGCAGGTACTCCATACCGACGACGAACCACCGAACCACGGCAGAATCATCTTGGCAATGATGGGCTGGATCTGGAAAAGCAGAAAAGCCGACAGGAAGACAGTGATTGCGAAACTAAACATCGGAACATCCTGGGGGATTACGGAAATGCGGTTCTGTTTCGCCGTCGGCGGCGCCTGCGCGGACAGGCCTCCGAGGCCCGGCGTCGGCTGCTGGCGTGCCGACAGGCGGAGTCCAGGAGCGAGCGGCTCGTTGCCGTCGCTACCGCCCGCGCGGACGCCGATCAGCGCTGGCGGGTGAAGCCGGCCGCCGTCTCGGAAGCGGCGGCTTCCGCCGGCGCGGCATGCCAGTGCTCACGCGGCACGACCAGATTGCTGGCGGGCTGGGCATTGAAGTGTGGCGACATGATCTGCACGCCATAGGTATTGAATTGATCCTGGATGTTGGCCAGCAAGGCCGACAGGACCGAGACGCGTTCGAGCGGCTGGTCCATGTGCGCGAAAAGCTCGTACTCCACGTACCAGTCGGCCAGGCTCTTCTGATAGACGAAGGGCGTCGGTAGCAAGCGCAATCCTGGCGTCAGCTTGGCCGCGGCGATGAGCATCGCATGTACCTGTCGCCACGGCGTATCGTAGCCGATGGTCACTTTGGTGGAAACGAGCGTACCGCGCTCGCCGGCAAGCCGCGAGAAGTTGCGAATCGGATTGCCGACCAGCACCGCGTTGGGAATGGTGATCTCTTCGTTGCGCATGTTGATGATCTTGGTCGACAGCACGCCGACCTGGCTGACCACACCGGCGTTGTCGCCGACTTCGACGAAATCGCCGACCGAAAGTGCGCGCGCGTAGACCAGCACCAGGCCGCTCATCAACTGGTTGACGATTCCGGCCGAACCGAGCGTGAACATGAAACCCAGCATCACCGACAAGCCCTTGAAGGCGTCGCTGTTGGACATCGGAATGAAGGGGTAGGCGATGGCGATGCCGAGCCCCCAGACGAGGACCGTCACCAGCCGGTGCGTGGCGCTGACGGTGTCGGCGTGCAGACCCGGCGCGCGCACGCGGCCGGCCTTGGCGGCCCGGAAGAAATTTCCGATCGCATCGTTCGCGGCCTTGGTCATGAACAGGATGACCACGACCGTGGTCAAGGACGGCATGGCGCCGATGAAACTGCTGCCGATGTCTTCGAGGAGGTTGAGGAGGAAGTCGCCGAGCCGATCGCCGAGCGGCTCGGTGAGCGGAAAACGCGCCAGCACGTAGGTCAGCCAGAGATAGGCGACGCTCAGCCACAGAAAGCCCATCAACAGCTGCGATACGCGCTGCACCAGCAACCAGCCGTGTCGCGCCCAGCGCAACTTGCTGCCGGCATCGTCCTCCTGAATGATCCGCTGCAGACGAGCGACCAGCAGACGTGTCGCACGGCTGATCAGCCAGAGCAGTGCAAAAGCCATCACTGTCGCCGCCGCGGCGAGACCGAGTCCCTTGAGCAGCACATCCGGACGACGCTGCGCGGCATCCGCCTGGAGTGCAGCGACAATGTTCTTGCGTGCGCGCTCGGCGGCCTCCTCCAGCGTCAGCTTCTCCTGCGGATCAAGGTCACCGTCCACTAGGGCGAAGAGAATGCTGCCGCCAGAGGTCAGGGTAATGCCGCGACCGCCGTCGAAGCTGAAAGGCGCGGTTTCGACCGGCTGCAGCATCTGCCTCGGTGTCAGTGCGTCGATGCGGTCCTCCATCTTGCGCACTCGGACTGCTGGCGGCGCGCCGAGGAAGGTGGCTCGAAAGGTGGCGATCGGCCGGAAGTTATGGTGGAGGACGGCCTCACCCCCTGGCACCTGCTCCATTGGCAGCGCTGCCTCCGCCGCGCTGGCAAGAAACATGTAAGCGGCCAAGACACAGAATGATAGCGCCGCGGCGAATTTCGCGAAGGCACGGGCGGGGGTCATGGCTTACTCCAGTCAGCAACGGGGAGGCTGCGATTATACGGCTGGAAGTCGCTGTTATGGCTGCAGAAATTTCCTTCTCGGGGGAGCGGAACAGCCTT
>LBIU01000187.1 GCA_000987445.1 Candidatus Accumulibacter adiacens
TGAGCAAGGATCTGGGCATTGACTGGCGGCGCGGCGAGGCCTATTTTGCCGCCCGCTTGAATGATTTCGATCTCGCCGCCAACAACGGCGGCTGGCAATGGGCGGCCTCGAGTGGCTGCGATGCGCAGCCCTATTTCCGGATCTTCAATCCCCTGCTGCAGTCGGAGCGCTTTGACCCCGCCGGCAAGTTCATTCGCCGCTATCTGCCGGAACTGGCGGCCGTCCCCGACCGCTTCATCCACGCGCCGTGGCGGATGAGTCCGGCTGAGCAGGCCGCTTGCGGCGTGCGCATCGGACGCGATACGCCGCCACCGCTGGTCGACCATCAGCAGGCCAGGCAATTGACCTTGCAGCGCTACGCGGTGATCAAAGGCCCCGCTGCTCCTTGACGTGAGCGGCCACCAGGCGCAGCAGTTCCTCTTCCTGATAGGGCTTGCCGAGGTAGTGGTTGACACCCAGCTCGAAGGCGTATTGACGGTGCTTGCCGGCCGTTCGCGAGGTGATCATGACAATCGGGACACCGCGCAAGCGCTCGTCGGCACGCAGGTTGCGGGTCAACTCGAAGCCGTCCATGCGCGGCATTTCAATGTCCACCAGCAGTACGTCGGGGATGATTGCCACCAGCTGTTCGAGGGCATCCATGCCATCCTTGGCGGTCATCACCTGGTAGCCTTCACGGGCCAGCAAGCGGCTGGTGATCTTGCGCACGGTCAGCGAGTCGTCGACGATCATCACCGTCGGCAGGGTGGCGGCGACGCTGCCGGTGCCCGCCGCCTGGCGCAGCGTCGGTACCGGCGATACCGGGATCAGCGTGCGCGGGCGACTGGCCAGGGCAACCGGGTTCAGGATCAGCAGCACCTGGCCATTGCCGAGCACCGTCGCTCCCGCCACACCGATGACCCGCGCCAGCTGCGGCCCGATGTTCTTGACCACCACCTCCTGATTGCCGAGCACTTCATCGACCTGCAGCGCCACTCTGCGGCTACCGCTGCGCAGCAGCAGGACCCAGTACTGACTGTGCCTTTCCGGCAGCGCTTGCGGTTCGCCGAGGAGGTGTGGCAGATAGTGGAAGGGATAGGGATTGCCGGACCACAGCGCGGCATTGGCCTCACGAATACGCGTCAGCCCCTTTTCCTTGAGGTCCAGAACCTGCTCGATCATTGCCGCCGGAATCGCGTACTCGCGATGGCCGGAGCGCACCAGCAAGGCCTTGGTGACCGCCAGCGTCAGCGGCAGATAAAGGCGGAAGGTGGTCCCCTGGTCGGGCTTGGAGAGGACTTCAATACGGCCGCCCAGGCTGACCACGGCGCTCTTCAGGACATCCATCCCGATGCCGCGCCCGGCCAGGCGCGAGACACCGCTGGCCGTCGAGATGCCCGGCGCAAAGATCATCTCCACGACCTGGGCTTCGTCCGTGGCCTGCTCCTCGTTGAGCAGGCCGGCAGCCAGGCCGCGCTCGCGCAAACGCTGCAGGTCGAGTCCGCCGCCGTCGTCGGCAAAGGCGACAATGACTTCGTTACCCTCCTGCGTCAGCTTCAGCGACAGTTCGCCGATTTCCGGTTTGCCCTTGGCCAGACGCTGCGCGGTGTTTTCAAGGCCGTGCGCGATGGCGTTGCGCAGCATGTGTTCGAGCGGCGCCAGCATCTTGTCGAGGACCATGCGATCGAGCTGCAGCTGGCCACCGCTGATTTCGAGATTGGCCCGCTTGCCGAGTTCCTTGCCGGCCTGGCGAACGAT
>LBIU01000188.1 GCA_000987445.1 Candidatus Accumulibacter adiacens
TTTTTTTTCCGACGCTTCGTTCTTCTCTGAAAGCTGATGCCATCCCCGAGCCGCAAGCGCTTGCCTGCCGGGGAGACGCCCAGCCCAGCAACCGGCCAACTTAGGAAACACCATGACCGCCTCGCTTTTCGCCGCCGTTGAAATGGCTCCCCGCGACCCGATTCTCGGCCTTACCGAATCATTCAACGCCGACACCCGCTCGACCAAGGTCAATCTCGGCGTGGGCGTGTATTTCGACGACAGCGGCAAGATTCCCCTGCTGGCGGCCGTCCGGGCGGCCGAGAAAGCACGTCTGGAAGCCATGCCGCCGCGCGGCTACCAGCCGATCGACGGTCTTGCCGCGTACAACCAGATCGTCCAGAAGCTGCTCTTCGGGGCCGATTCGGCCTTGCTCGAAGCGGGCCAGGTCGCGACCATCGAAGCGCTCGGCGGTACCGGCGCACTGAAGGTCGGCGCCGATTACCTGCGTCGACTGCTGCCCGCGGCCAAGGTTTACATCAGCGATCCGAGCTGGGAGAACCACCGCGCGATTTTCGAATTCGCCGGTTTCGACGTCGAGTCCTATCCTTACTACGACGCCGTCAGCCGTGGTGTCGATTTCGCGGCCATGAAGAGCGGCCTGAACGCCTTGCCGGCGGGGTCGATCGTCGTCCTGCACGCCTGCTGCCATAACCCGACCGGAGCGGATCTCAGTCAGGCGCAATGGCGCGAAGTGATCGAAACGCTCAGCGCCCGTGGTCTGGTCCCTTTCCTCGACATGGCTTACCAGGGCTTCGCCGATGGTATCCGGGAAGACGCGCAGGTGCTGCAGTTGTTTGCCGCATCGGGCCTGCAGTTCCTGGTCGCCAGCTCGTTTTCCAAGTCCTTCTCGCTCTATGGCGAACGGGTCGGCGCCTTGTCGGTGGTTGCCGCCAACCGCGATGAAACGGCGCGTGTCCTCTCACAGATCAAGCGTCTCGTGCGCGCCAACTACTCCAACCCGCCGACCCATGGCGGCGCCATTGTCGCGGCGGTATTGGCCAGCGCCGAGCTGCGCCAGATGTGGGAGGCAGAACTCGCCGAGATGCGGCAGCGGATTCTCGCCATGCGCGTCAGCCTGGTCGAGAAGCTGCAGGGCCGCGGCGTGAGCACGGACTTTTCCTTCGTCACCCGCCAGCGCGGCATGTTCTCCTACACCGGGCTCGACGTCGCACAGGTCGACCGCATGCGTGACGAATTCGGCATCTATGCGGTGGGCACCGGTCGCATCTGTCTGGCTGCGCTGAACACCAGGAACATCGACTACGTCGCCGACGCCATCGCGGCGGTTCTCTAGGCTGGCTCTGCGCCATAAGAAAACGCCGGCGATGCCGGCGTTTTTTTCTTGAAGGTCGCGCAAGCGACTCACGAAGCTCCCTTCTCCCCCCGCGGGAGAAGGGTTGGGGAAGAGGGGGAAACGGTCATGGCTTTCATCATCTGGGACGTCTCGCCTGTAATGACCGTTAGCGGCGCGTGTATCGCTCCGGCGTGCAGTCTAGTTGCTTTCCAGTTGCGGCGTCTTCAGCGAGCCGCTGATCGAGACCGGAACCGTCGGATCGGCCTGTCCGCGCATCCGGACCTCCATGCGGCCGCGCAATTGCAGATCGCTGCTGACTTCGATCTGGCCGCTGGACTGCATCGTTCCGGCATGCAGGAGCAGACGCGAGAATCGATAATACTCCGGCGTCACCCGGATCGCGCCGGTGAGTTTTTCGAAGCGGGTGGCACCGCCGAGCGTCGCCGGGTTGGGGGAAAAGCGGCGCACCGCCTCGGGAAGATCGATCCCGCCCAGGCTGCCCCTGCTGACCGTGAAGTCTCCCTCCGCGCGCACCGCGCGCGCCAGGGCGGACCAGGTTTCCGAGCTCGCCGAGAAGCGCAGGTCGCCGGCCACATCACCTTCGAACTGTTCGCCGATCCCCAAAGCGGCGCCGAAGCGCTTGGCGCTGATCCGTTCGAAGGCGATTTCGCCAGCGATCGCCGGCGGCCCGTCGGCGCGCAGGGTCACCGTGCCGCCGATGCGGCCGGAAAAGATGCGCAAGTCCATTTCGTTGATGACCAACTCCGGGCCGGCCACGTCCCCCTTGAAGCTGAAGGAGTCAAAGCGATACGGCGAATCCGGCGACGGCCGCCAGGCGCGCCCCTCCGCGGCAAGGGTCAGCCCGTCGGCGGCCGGCCTGGCCTCGATCTGCATGCTGCGGTCAGCCGACTTCAGCAACACTGACTCCAGCAGGCCCTCCGCAGACAAGGCCAGCTCACCGCTCAGGTCGGCAAAGCCCAGCCCGGCGAAGCTGATGTCGGCATCGCTGATGATCACGTGCTGCACCGCAAATCGGGCCGACTCGCCAGCGGCGGCGGCCGTCGCGAACATCTGCGACAGTCCGCTGAGTGCATTCGCCGACAGGTCAAGGTCGCGCAATTCCATTTCCCTGAAGACGGTTCTCGGCGAAAACAGCGTGTCGACCTCTGGCTGGAGGCGCAGTTCGGGGATGCGGATTGGCTCCTTCCCGGCGCCATCGCCGACGCGCACATTGGCGAGCAGCAAGCCAGGCAGGGGATAGATCGTGACCCGCAT
>LBIU01000189.1 GCA_000987445.1 Candidatus Accumulibacter adiacens
TCAAGACAGGAATTCAGCGGTACGGGCATGCCAATCCGGAACAGTGATTCAGACCACCACGAACTTCGCATCCCAAGAGCAGCTTAGGCGAAACGTTCCACGAACACTGTTCGCTGGCGTACATAGCGCCAGGCGTCGCACTCCTTCTTCGCTGCCCCGGGCGATCGGCAGCAATCGCAGCCCTCAGTCCGCTCGCCAGAAGCGGTTCATCAGGGGCTTGACGCTGGCGCCGTGGACGAGGATCGACATGGTGACGACGATCAGGGTCATGTGAATGAGTTCCAGCGCCACGTCCTCCGGGAGGCCATGTTCAATGGCGTACATCAGATAGTAGAGCGAGCCGATCCCTCGCACCCCGAACCAGCCCACCATGCCGCGAACGCGCGCTGGTGTGCGCGACCCGAGCAGCCCGATGCCCACGCTGAGCGGGCGTGCGACGAGGAACAGGAAGAGGGCGAGGCTCACCGCGCGCCAACTCCAGGAGTCGAGGAACAGAGAGCCCCCGACGAGCAGGATCAGCAGCAGTTCCGAGATTCGCTCCAAATGCTCCTTGAAGACCAGCGACCCTTCGCTGACGGTTGCCACCGGATCGCCTCCACCCGGCGTGGCAACCGGGTCGTGACTGGCAAGCCCATTTTCCAGATTGGCGGCCCGGGCGTTGATGAGCCTGACTTCGGTCTGTCGAAGCGAGACGGCCGCGAAGAACACGGCAAGAAAGCCCCACGCGTTGACCAGTTCGCTGAGCCCGTAAACGACGCCGATCAGTCCCAGGCCGAGAAAATCGTCCATCAGCTGGTGGTCGAAAGGTCGGCTGCGCAGCGCCCAACCGAGCCGGCCGAGAGCGGCACCGAGGACCACGCCGATGGCGATGCCGGCTACGGTCGCCCACAACACATCCACGAGCGCCCAGCGCAGGCCGAATTCGCCGAGATCGTGCAAGCCGAGCAAACCCAGGCCGAGCATCACGAACGGGAAGGCGCTGCCGTCATTCATGCCGGCTTCGCAGGTGAGATTGAAGCGCAGGCGGTCGCGGTCGCCGGGATGGCGGATCTGGACGTCGGT
>LBIU01000190.1 GCA_000987445.1 Candidatus Accumulibacter adiacens
GATTCGCTCTTCGCAGCGGTCGACGTGCCGCTCTACCCCAGCGCCACAGCCGAACTGGGGACCAACTGGACTGCCGTGCGCGCCAGCATCACCGACAACGCCGACGGCGCCGCCCTGGGCGGCGCGTTGCTGCGCGTGCTGGCCGGGACCACGGTGCTCGCGCGCGGCATGAGTGACTGGCGTGGCGAGGCCCTGGTGCCGGTGGTCGGCGTGCCGGTGACCACCTGGTCGGAGGACGAGGACGCGGTGGTGGTGAGCAGTATTGCGGCCAGCGTCGAAGTCTATTTCGACCCGGCGCTGGGTACCCGCACGGCAATGGTCGATGTCCGTGCCGGCCGCCCGCCGGCGACGACGCCGCTGGTGGACCCGGCGGATATCGAAAGCCGTCGTGCAGCACTGGCGACGACGCAGCAGAACGTCAGCCTCGCCGCGCGGGGCGCCCTGAATCTCAACCTGGGCCTCGATCTGCCGTAGGCAGAGGGTCCGACATCCGGGCATCCATGGCCCGGCACGCTCGATCGAAGGAGACCTGCCATGCCCGAGTACCTAGCTCCCGGCGTCTATGTCGAGGAAACCAGCTTCCGCGCCAAGTCAATCGAGGGCGTCGGCACCAGCACCACGGCTTTCGTCGGGCCGACCCGCAAGGGGCCGTTCCGTGCCAGCACCGATGATCAGGAGGTGCCCGAATTGCTGACCAGCTTCGGCGATTTCGAGCGTATCTATGGCGGTATATCGGATCTGGCGCTGACCGGCGCCGTGCCCGGCACCAACTACCTCGCGCACGCGGTGCGCGCCTTCTACAACGAGGGCGGTTCGCGCCTCTACGTCTCGCGTGCGGTCGGCGCCGGGGCGACGACCGCCAGCGGTCAGGTGACGCCGGACGGCAACACCGCCGACGAGGCGGTGCACTTCGTTTCACGCTTTCCGGGCAGCGTCGGAAACGGCCAGGTGGTGGTGCGCGAGCAGCTCGCCCCGGTCGCCGCGACGGCAATGGCCAACGCGCCGGCCGGCACTCTGCTGGTCACGGGCGCTGGCGGCGGCACCGCCTTCCACCTCAAGGTCGGCAACAACTGGCACCCGGGCGCCGACCCGAGCGCGGCTGCCGAAGACGCGGTTGCGCTGGCTGCCGACACGCCGCGCATCGTCAGCCTGCTGGTGGTGGCCATCGATGCCGACGGCGAGGACCTGAGTTTCGAGGGCCTAGGTTTCGATCGCAGCCATCCGACCTGGGTCGGCCACATGATGTCGGCGACCCCGGCGCGTCGCGCCGATCACCTGCAGAACATGTTCGCGATCACCATCGGCGGCAATGTCAGCGCGCTGGAGTTGCGCAATGCCCTGTTCACCGGCGCCGTCACCAATGCCGCCGGCGAGCTCGAGCGGGTGATCGGCCTGATCGGCGGCGGCGACGGTGCCGCCCCGGTTGCCGCCAACTACGCCCTGGCCCTGGGCGAGCTGTCGGGCCTCGAGGACATCTCGATCGTTGCCGCGCCGGGTTCCTCGGCCTACGCCGAGGCGCAGGCGATCAACAATCTGTTGATCTCGCACGCCGAATCGCGTCGCGCCTACCGCATCGCGGTGCTCGACCTGCCGCCCAACCAGATCCCGGGCCAGGCACGCAGCCTGCGCGGCCT
>LBIU01000191.1 GCA_000987445.1 Candidatus Accumulibacter adiacens
GACAACAAGAAGATCCTGGTGCCCAACAGCCAGATCATGGCCGGGACGATCATCAACTATTCGGCCAACGACACGCGGCGTCTGGACATGATCGTTGGCTGCAGCTATGGCGACAATCTGGACGAGGTTCGCAAGGTGTTGAACGCGCTCGTCGCCAGTGACGAACGGATCCTCAAGGATCCTGCGCCGACGATCGAAGTGGTCGCCCTCGCTGACAGCAGCGTCAATTTCGTCGTCCGCCCCTGGGTCAATTCGGGCGACTACTGGGCGGTGCACTTCCACCTGCACGAACAGGTCAAGAAGCGCTTCGATGCCGCCGGGCTGAATATCCCCTTCCCGCAGCGGGATGTGCACATTCATCAGCAGCAGACCAACCGCTGATCTTCGGGCGGCCCGGCAGGGCCCCGGGCGGGGGGTGGCGGGCGAAGTGCGTGCGCATTCCCCGCGCTCCCGAGCCCCGTTGCACGCGCGGGTGGTGGCGAGGGCGTGGCTGGCCGAGCCCGGGTTTTGCCTGTAGTCTGACGCTGCTGGCCCCTTTGCCGTCGTGGTGACTCCGCCCGGAATGCCTGTGCTGACGGTCGAGGACCTTCTGGCCGGCGCGCTGTGGACGCGCTGAGCGCTGCTCGCTTGGGCTCTGCTTGGCGTTTGACGATGGGCTGCGGCAAGAGGAGGCTGAGATGAGCAAGGATCACGACAGGATCACGCTGCGTGTCGACGGTACGCGCAAGCAGGACGACATTTCCCTGGCCGAATGGCCCGCCGAATTCTACGCGCTGGATGGCGCGTCGCGTGGCGAGATGAAGCGCGAGGAACCTTTGCCGCTTGCTGCCGACGCGGTCCTCGAGCTCGAGCTGGCCAACGGGACCCGCATCCTGGTTGCCGCCGCCGATGCCGAGAGCTATCTGGGCTCGGTCGCAGGGCGGGGCGAGGCGGCCAGCGGAGCGCTTGAGGTCGGTCCGCCGCTGCGCCTTTCCGGGCCGCGCTTGCCCGCGGGGGCCGCGCGCGATGGTCTGGGTGCCTGGATAGTCAAGGGTTTGCGCATCTACCGGCAGGGTCCGGCCGGGGTCACTGCCCTGATCGCCGCCGGGACTTTCCAGGATCGGCAGCTGGACGACCACTTGGGCCTCTACCGCTGCGCCAGCGACGTTTTCGCACTGAGCAAGGTGGAGGCGCTGCCCGAATCGGGCGAAGCGGCGCTGATCTTGCTGCACGGCACGGCCTCTTCGACCGAGGGCAGTTTCAAGGACCTGTGGCGCAACCCCCGCTACCGTGAGCAACTGGTTGCCACCTATGGTTCGCGGCTCTACGCCTTCGAGCACCGCAGCCTGACCGAGAGTCCGATCGCCAACGCGCTGGCGCTGGTCAAGACGCTGCCGCAGGGGGCGCGTCTGCATCTGCTCAGCCACTCACGCGGCGGCATGGTCGGCGAGTTGCTGGCGCGTGCCAACCG
>LBIU01000192.1 GCA_000987445.1 Candidatus Accumulibacter adiacens
ATGGGTGCTGAGGAATGCGCCGAAGGCCTCGACGCTGGCGGTGATCATCTCCATCGGCAGACTGGCCCAGCTGAAGACCGCCTGAAACATCAGGAACAGCGTGGCCGCCAGAATCAGCAGCCCCCACACCGGGTGCAGCACGACGCGATCGATGCGCTCGTCGAAGCGTGTGTCGATCGCCGGCTCGCGGACGCTGGCGGCGAGAATGCGGCGCACCTCGCGCTGCGTAACGCTGACGTCGGCGACATCGGGCGCCAGCCAGGTGGTCGCGGGCGGCAGCTCGCCAGCGGGGTCAGGCCGCTGCGCTGCTACCGTACTTTCCAGCTGGGCCAGCAGTTCGCTGGCGCCGCCGCGTCTGACGGCGATGGTCTTGACCACCGGCATGCCCAGCTCGCGCTGCAGCGCGGCGACGTCGATGGCGATGCCCCGCTTGCTGGCCAGATCGGTCATGTTCAGTGCCAGCATCATCGGCAGCCCGAGACGTTTGACTTCCAGCACCAGGCGCAGGTTGAGCTTGAGGTTGGTGGCATCGCTGACGCAGACGATCATGTCCGGGCGCCGCTCCCCGGCGAGCGTGCCGAGCACCACGTCACGGGTGATCTCCTCGTCGATACTGAGGGCGTTGAGGCTATAGGCGCCGGGCAGGTCGAGGATACGGAACTGCCGGCCGGCCGGCGTCGTCAGTTGTCCCTCCTTGCGGTCGACGGTGACACCCGGATAGTTGGCGACCTTCTGCCGGCTGCCGGTGAGCAGGTTGAACAGGGCTGTCTTGCCGCAATTCGGGTTGCCCAGCAGGACCAGGCTCATGGCTTCACTGGCGTTGTTCATGCTTTCGTTCTCCCGTTGCGCAGGGGGGCGACCAGCACCCGCTCGGCTTCGAAGCGGCGCAAGGCGAAAATCGTGCTGCCGACGCGGACCGCGATCGGCTCGCCTCCCGGGAAGCCACGGGCGACGACGCGCACGCGCTCACCGTCGACGAAGCCGATTTCGTACAGCCGCAGCGCCAGTTCACGATCGCTGCCGTCACCGACGGCGGCAAGGTCGCCGCAGCTTACCGTCGCTTCGTGACCCCGGGGAAGGTCGAAAAGGGAAATCAGTTCCAATGGGCCATTCATGTCGTTTGCAACCTTCCTGCGAGTGCGTCTGCAGCATGGCGAACGCGTGCAAGCGTTCAGGGGTTCAAGAAAAGACAATGCGGTCCGGCCTCTGCGGGCCTTGTCGCTGTCAGTGCAGTGCACCAAGGGGA
>LBIU01000193.1 GCA_000987445.1 Candidatus Accumulibacter adiacens
GGGCCTTTCCATGTCTACAGCGGCGGTCCCGGCAGTCTGGACACGGCGACAAGTGGCTGCTGGTCCCCTGAAAAGGCCCGATAATCAGGATCCCATGGAGATCAGTGAATCGCCCCGGGTTTCCTAGACGGTTTGCCTGCTCGCGGCGTGACGCCGCTCAAACTCCACTGGGACCTGACGACTGAACAGGTCGATCTTTCCCCTAACTACGGCGCCAAATCTCCGGAAATGTAGCTCGCAAGGTGATTGATCGTAGCGGCCTGTTCCGCGATAACCGCTTTGACTGCATCTCCAATAGTTACTATGCCGACCAATGCGCCGTGATCTACGACCGGCAGATGGCGAATCCTGTTTTCGGTCATCATTTGCATGAGACTATCGAGTGTTTGCGTTGGAGAAACCGTCAGGACGTTCGACGTCATGAGATCAGATATCTTGCTGTCCCGGGAGCTCAGACCATGAAGCACCACTTTGCGGGCGTAATCACGCTCGGTAAAAATCCCGAGAAGTCGAGTTCCCTCCGTAACCAGAACTGCGCCAACATCGTTTTCAGCCATGATCTTGAGCGCATCTAGTATGGAAGTCTCAGGTGAGGTACAAAGAACCTTACTGCCCTTACGCTCCAGAATCTGACCGACCGAAGTACTCATGTATGGCCTCTCTTCCTTTTTATGTATTCGCAAAAGTATGACGGGCCAAGATGGCCTTTCATCGCGTTGTCAGGTGCGCATCTACTATTAGCGCTCCATGATCCATGTTAATGCTTCAACTGACAAGAGCATACGGGAACCAAGGGGACGGCAAGGGCAAGCGGGCGGGTCGATTGGATGCATGGTACGGTCAGTAACCAACACGCGCACCGGTTTTCAGATTTCGAGGTTGTCTATCAAGCGCGTCTTCCCGAGCCTTGCCGCTGCTAGCACCACCAAGCTTCGGTCATCGCTATCGGGCCGTTGCAGGTCTTCGCGTCTGCGAACCGAAACATAGTCCGGCCGCCAGCCGTTTTCTGTCAGCTCTGCGACCGCAGTCCGTTCCAGTTCATCGAATGATCGGCAGCCATTCCTGAGTTGTTCGCGGAGGTTCAACAATGTTCTGTAAAGACGTGGTGCTTCTCTTCTTTCTTCCGCAGTTAGATAGCCATTTCGGGATGACAGTGCAAGGCCGTCATCAGCCCGAACTGTTTCACCGGGCAGGACCTCGATAGGCATCGCGAACTGATGAACCATGTTGCTAAGGATCATCAGCTGCTGATAATCCTTCTTGCCGAAAAGGGCGATGTCTGGCTGGACGATATTCAACAACTTCATCACAACAGTGGCCACGCCCCGAAAATGTCCTGCCCGGAACTCGCCCTCTAGCGTTTTTGTCTGCTCTGCTGCGGGTTCGACATGGTAATTCTGGGGGCTTGGGTACATTTCCTGTTCGATGGGGGCGAGCAGATGCCGGACCCCGGCACGTTCGAGCTTGTCGCAGTCAGCTTCGAGTGTTCGAGGATATTGGTCGAAGTCCTCGTTTGGGCCGAACTGAAGGCGGTTCACAAAAATGCTTGCGACCACAGTATCAGCGCGTTCGGCTGCCTGACGCATTAAGGCGATATGCCCTTCGTGCAGATTTCCCATCGTTGGGACAAAGGCGACGCGTCCGAGGCTTGCTCGAGCGGAGCGAAACGCTGCGACGGATCTGTAAATTTGCATAACGGCTATCAGTAGCAATGTTCGGCGGACGGAAACGTGCCGTCCTTGACCGAGGTGACGTAGCGCGTAACGGCTTCGTCGATGCTCGAGGAACCGATCATGAAGTTCTTGACGAAGCGGGCTTTGTGTCCGGGGAATACGCCGATCAGATCATGCAATACAAGTACCTGACCATCGCAGTCAGGGCCTGCGCCAATTCCGATCGTGCCCATGCTAGTTAGTGTGCTGGTCAAATCAGCGGCTACGTGTGCGGGCACCATTTCCAAGACTACGAGTGCTGCACCGGCCTGTTCGAGCGCGAGCGCATCCGATTTCAGCCTGGCCGCCCCATCGTCTGTACGACCCTGGACGCGATAGCCTCCGAGTTGATGTACCGATTGCGGCGTAAGCCCGATATGAGCACACACCGGCACGCCGCGTTCGACGAGGAAGCTGACTGTATCCGCCATGAAAGCGCCACCTTCGAGTTTCACCATCTGGGCGCCCGCGGCCATGAGGCACGCAGCGTTGCGCATCGCCTGTTCGCGACTTTCGTGGTAACTGCCGAAGGCCATATCCGCCACGATGAACGGGCGGGAGCATCCTCGCGCAACGCATTCCGTGTGGTAGATCATGTGCTCAA
>LBIU01000194.1 GCA_000987445.1 Candidatus Accumulibacter adiacens
GGCCATGATGCCTGGCTCGAGTTCCACCTCGACGATGAAGCCCTGCGCCCTCTTCTCGGCCTCGGTGGGCGGGTTGAGGTTATCAGCATCCGCACCCACCGCCGCGAATTCGATGGTCAGGCGGGCGTCGTCGGTAACCATGAACGGCGTGAACACCTCGAAGGCCAGGAATGGACTGTCCGTGGGTACGAACAGACGGTTGTGCTTGATGGTGTCCAGTTCGACGATCTTGTCCACCAGGGCATTGACGAGCGCCTGCATGTCCACCGGAATGTATGGCCCATATTGTGACACCGCATCGAACAGCACATCCTTGAGCACCTGACCGCCGCCCATCAGCAGGGCATGGTCGGACTCGCCGGGATAGAGCTCACTGAGGCGTAAGGCAATGCCCTTGGAGAGCCAATCCTTGAAGGCACTGATGCCCACGGGGTTGATCCTTTCGCCGTCGAGGGTGAACAGGTCTTGCAGGGGCAGCTCACCGATGGTCACGCCCTCGAACACCTTCCCATACTGGGAGTTGATGAAGGAGTCCAGCAGCTTGAACGCCCTTTCGCCCGCAGCCAGGGTGACGGCCCCGAGGGAGAAGGGGTTGCCCCAGTATGTTGCATACCAGTCTCTTTCCTCCTGGGAAGCATCCGGTTTAGGAGGTTCAGGGATACCCAGCCAATCCTTCTTCACCTTGTTGCCGATCATTTCCATGATTTTGCCGGCCGCCCAGTCCCAGGCCTTGCTAGTGACTTGCCTGAACAACGTATTGAAATCGGTCTCCATGACGAACAAGCCGGCAATCTCGAAGTCCGGGAAGGTTCGGGTCCCCACAGAGAAGTCGCTCTGGAAACGGTAGCCCTCGCCGCCATGGAAGGACCAGCCAGGCAGTTCATAGGAAAGCGGGAACCGCCCCGTGTCACCGCCCAGGAAGCGGGTCAGCAGGGACTGGCGCAGACCGTTCTCGAAATCGCCGTTGAACACGGAAGGCACCGCCTCCGGCCCCTTGGTGACCTCGGTGTTGTCGATGTTGTAGGGCTGGGGTGGCTGACTGAGGTCCGGCAGATAGTCGGCGCCGCCGCCAATGGGGCTGAAGTACCAACCGTTCGTGATCCCCTCGCGGATCACGGGCTCAAACGTAGCGACGTCCAACGTGTCGAAGTTGGTGTATTCGTTACGCCTGAACGCATTGTCAGGGATGATCCATTCTGGGTTGCTGTAGTACCAGGACAAGTCGCTGTATTGGTAATTGGGCAGAGGAATTCCGAAGACCTCCGCGGCGAGCCCCTCGTCGCCAAGGGTGCGCCAGATCGGCATCTCCTGGAACTCGAGGATGTCGGTATCGATGCTGCCGGCGTACCACTGCCAGACCCGGCTGTGGGGCCCACCTAGACCGAAGTTCAGGCCCAGCCCGGCCAGATCCTCCTTGCCGAAGCCGGCCAGACCGTTGAAATCTCGATCAATGTCGGCCGCACCCAGCAATCGTCCGTTGGGCGTGCCGGTGAAGTGCGAGCCAACGAGGCCGGAGGCCGATGGGGTAGCGGCCTCCTGGTGATAATTGTCGCTGAACAGGACGTTCTCCCAGACCTGGACGTTCGGGTCCATGAAGTCGCCGTAGGGGATGTTGAGGGCGACGCCCAGGGTGTCGGCCAAGTTCAGGGCTGTTTCGATTGACTTGCTGATTGCCTTGAGGGTGGGCATGGCATACGGGGCCACAAAGAAGCTCGCGTTCGTTGCAAGATCGACGACCCTCTGCACCTTGTCAGCGATATCCCGGATGGGGATGTTCAGGGACGGTTGATCTGAGTCGTGAGGATCCAGGGTCGTCATGTAAATGCCACTGGTCACCATGTCGTACGACCC
>LBIU01000195.1 GCA_000987445.1 Candidatus Accumulibacter adiacens
GAAAGCAGCAGCGACGGGACCATTGGCAAGGCAAAGGCTTGCGCCAGCATGAACACCGCCGCAAAACAGCCGCTCGCTTCGGCCACGCCGGTGATCGCCAGCCAGGGATTGACCCGTAGCCAGCGCAGATTGATGCGGTAGCCAAGCTCGAAAAGCACCAATCCGAAAGCGAAATGAGCCAGCAGAGCGATCGGCGTTCCCGAAGGGTTGTCGAGAAAGCCCCCCTGGCTGGCGGCCATCGCGAAGCCGGCGATGCCGTAACTGCTGATCCGCGGCAGCGATAGCAGGCGGTAGGCCAGTTCGCCGACGGTCCAGGCGATGGCAATCGCCGCCGGCCAGGCTATGCTGGCCAGGTGGTCGAGCAGCGCTTCCTGAATCAAGCCGGCCGGCCCCGCAGGCGGGGAAGCTCAGGCACGCTGGCGAAAACGGTCGTCCGACAGGTGTTCCGGCACATGCACCCTCCCAAGCTGATGGCCACAGGATACTCCAGGAAGCAGCCGTGCGATTGGCCGGCGCGGGGACCCGCTGCTCGGCGACGAGCGCTGTTGCACTGCAGTACGCTAGAATCCGCCCTTTGCTGGTAGCAGAGAGTATCAATGAACGCACGCCTGCGCGAGATCCCCTACAACTACACGTCGTTTTCCGACCGCGAGATCGTCATTCGTCTGCTCGGCGGGGAAAACTGGGCCTTGCTCGACCAGCTGCGCAGCGAACGCGTCACCGGCCGCTCGGCGCGGATGCTCTATGAGGTCCTCGGGGACATCTGGGTGGTGCAGCGCAATCCCTACCTGGAGGACGACCTGCTCGCCAGCCGCGAGCGGCGAGTCGCGCTGATCGCTGCGCTTCGCCACCGCTTGCGCGAGATCGAGAAGCGCCGCCAGGGTAACGAGCGCGTGCAGCAACTGATCGTCGCCGCCACGGCGGCGGTCGACGCTTTCGAGCGCCATTTCGACGATACGGCCAAGCTGCGCAGCAAGGTCACGAGAGCGCTTTCCAGGCATACGCGCCGCGACAATATCGCTTTCGACGGCCTCGCGCGTGTCTCGCATGTCACCGACGCCACCGACTGGCGCATTGAATACCCCTTCGTGGTGCTCCATCCGGACAGCGAGGAAGAGATCGGTGCCCTGGTACGCGCCTGCATCAAGCTCGGGTTGACCATCATTCCACGTGGTGGCGGCACCGGTTACACCGGCGGTGCGATTCCGCTGACGCCACTGGCGGCGGTGATCAACACCGAGAAGTTGATGACCATCGGTGCCGTCGAGGAAATGCAGCTGCCCGGATGTGATCGCCCCTACGCGACGATCCGCACCGGCGCCGGTGTGGTCACGGCGCGCGTTGCGGAAGCAGCGACGGCCGCCGGGCGAGTGTTTGCCGTCGATCCGACTTCGGCAGACGCCTCCTGCATCGGCGGCAATGTGGCGATGAATGCTGGCGGCAAGAAGGCGGTGTTGTGGGGAACGGCGGTCGACAATCTCGCCTGGTGGAAGCTGGTCGATCCCAGCGGCCATCCGATGGAAGTGACGCGCATCGGCCACAACTTCGGCAAGATCCACGAACAGGAGACGGTGCGCTTCGAGATCAGGCGTTTCCGCAAGGATGGCAAGACCCTCTACGGGGAGCCCGAACTGCTGGAGATTCCGGGTTCGAGATTTCGCAAGGCGGGGCTCGGCAAGGACGTCACCGACAAGTTCCTGGCCGGTCTTCCCGGCGTGCAGAAAGAGGGCACCGACGGCCTGATCGTCGCTGCACGCTGGGTCTTGCACCGCATGCCGCAACATGCGCGTACCGTCTGCCTCGAGTTTTTCGGGCAGGTACGCGAGGCGGTACCGGCAATCGTCGAGATCACCGATCATTTCGCACCTGGGGGCGGCGGCAAGGAGGCCGGCGTTTTCCTCGCCGGACTCGAACACCTCGACGAACGCTACCTGCGCGCCGTCGGCTACGCGACCAAGGCCAAGCGCAAAGCGGAAAATGCCGGGCGCCCGAAGATGGTGCTCATCGGTGACCTGGTTGGCGATGACGAGAGCGCGGTAATGAGCGCGGCGTCGGAAGTGGTGCGTCTGTGCAATCTGCGTGGCGCCGAAGGCTTCATTGCCGTCGATGCCGAAACGCGCAGAAAATTCTGGCTCGATCGTTCGCGCACCGCGGCCATTTCACGCCACACCAACGCCTTCAAGCTCAACGAGGACGTGGTCATTCCACTGCCGCGGATGGGCGAATACTGCGACGGCATCGAGCGCATCAATATCGAGTTGTCGATCCGCAACAAGCTGGCGCTTTGCGACACATTGATCGACTTTCTGCACGGCGATCTGCCGTTGCATCGTGGCGACGCCGACCTCGACAAGGAACTGTTGATTGGCGAACGCAGACCGGCAGCACTGGAGGCGGTGGCCAGCGTCCGTGCGCGTTGGCAGTGGTTGCTCGACGGGCTCGATCTGCCGCTGCACGAAGCCGAAGCACAGTTCGCCGCGCGCGGCCTGAGCAGCGGTGAGCTGAAAAATCGCGCACCCAGGCCGACGCTCTTTCATCGTCTGCAGGATTACTCACTGCGCGTCTCATGGAAGTCGGAACTCAAGCCGCAACTCGAAGCGATCTTCGATGGCGTCGTTTACCGGCCGGTCGTCGAGCGCATCGTGGCGATTCACCAGCAAACCTTGCGCAGTCGCCTGTTCGTCGCCCTGCACATGCACGCCGGTGACGGCAATGTGCATACCAATATTCCGGTGAATTCCGATAACTACGATATGCTGCAGGCGGCCTATGCGGTGGTCGAGCGGATCATGGCCCTGGCACGAGCGCTTGACGGAGTGGTGTCCGGCGAGCACGGCATCGGCATTACCAAGCTGGAATTCCTCGGCGACGACGAAATGCAGCCGTTCCGCGACTACAAGGCCCGGGTCGATCCGCAAGGCCGCTTCAACAAGGGCAAGCTGCTTCCCGGCGCGGACCTGGGCAAGGCCTACACGCCGTCGTTCTCGCTGCTCGGTACCGAGTCGCTGATCATGGAGCAGTCGGAAATCGGCCACATTTCGACGATGGTCAAGGACTGCCTGCGTTGCGGCAAATGCAAGCCGGTCTGTTCGACGCACGTGCCGCGCGCCAACCTGCTCTACTCGCCACGCAACAAGATCCTCGCCACCTCCCTGCTGATCGAGGCCTTTCTCTACGAGGAGCAGACCCGGCGCGGCGTTTCGCTGCGCCATTTCGACGAGTTCAACGACGTCGCCGATCACTGTACGATTTGCCACAAGTGTCTGACGCCGTGCCCGGTCGATATCGACTTCGGCGATGTCTCGATCCGCATGCGCAATCTCTTGCGCGAGCAGGGCAAGAAGAAATTTGTGCCCGCGAAAGCGGCGGCAATGGCTTTCCTGACGATCAAGGATCCGGCGACCATCAAGCTGGTGCGCAAGCTGATGATCGACTGGGGCTACCGGGCGCAGCGCCTGGCCTACCGGGCAGCGAGGTCGCTCGGCCTGATCCAGGGGCAAACGCGGCAGCCACCGGCGACCCTCGGCTCGCCAACGCTGCGCGCGCAGATCATCCACTTCGTCAACAAGCCGATGCCCGGCGGACTTCCCAAACGCACTGCGCGCGCCCTGCTCGACATCGAGGACGACAAGATCGTCCCGATCATCCGCGATCCGCAAAAAGTCAGCGCCGCGGACTACGACGGCGATGCGGTCTTCTACTTCCCGGGCTGCGGCTCCGAGCGCCTGTTTTCTCAGGTCGCCCTGGCCACGCAGGCGATGCTCTACGAGATCGGCGCGCAAACGGTACTGCCACCCGGCTACCTGTGCTGTGGCTATCCGCAGACGGCGGCCGGTGAGGCCGACCAGGGGCAGAGGATTACCACCGACAACCGGGTGCTTTTCCACCGCGTTGCCAACACCTTGAACTACCTGGATATCAAGACCGTCATCGTCTCTTGTGGCACCTGTATGGACCAGCTCGAAAAATACCATTTCGAGCAGATCTTTCCCGGCTGCCGCCTGCTCGACATCCACGAATACCTGCTCGAAAAAGGCGTCTGCCTGGACGGCGTCAGCGGCAGCCGCTACCTGTATCACGACCCCTGTCATGCGCCGATGCGCACCATGCCCGGCATCAAGGTGGTCAACAGCCTGATGGCGCAGCCGGTCGCGCTTTCCGCGCGTTGTTGTGGCGAGTCGGGAACCCTGGCCGTGACGCGTCCGGACGTCTCCACACAGGTGCGCTTCCGCAAGCAGGAGGAGATCGCCGGCGGCGTCGAAAGGCAACGGGCGGATGGCTTTGCCGGCCCGATCAAGGTGCTCACCTCCTGCCCCTCTTGCCTGCAAGGCCTGTCGCGCTACAACGACGACAGTGGGACCGAGGCCGATTACATCGTCGTCGAAATGGTCAAACGCCTGCTTGGCGAAGACTGGCTGGCCCGCTACATCCGCCAGGCCAACAACGGCGGCATCGAGCGGGTGCTGCTTTAATGTGAAAGTCGCGTACGCGACTCACGAAACTCCCTTCTCCCGCTGCGGGAGAGGGGCCGGGGAAAGAGGGGGAACGGTCATGACTTTCATGATCGGGGTATCGTGACAGGTCATGACCGTCAGAACACGGGCAGTAACCGCCGTGAATGGCCCGCCGGGCGCCCTAGCGAGACTTTCGGTATAGAATGCCCGCCACATTGCGGTCGCCGGGGTGGGCTTTCCTCTTCCTTGTGCGGCTGATTTTTACTGTCCCTCCTGATCCTCGCGGATAGGGCCCTGAGTGGTCGATTCCGGGTCCTCGTGGGTACGTCAAGAAGACTGGTGGCCAGGATCGAGAAAATGTCTGGTTCTTCGTCGCTTTCCGCGGAATCGCGAGGCGAGCGGGTGTTTGGGCGTTTCGCGCCGGCGCTGTACGTCCTCGGCGTCCTGATCACCGGCTTCGGTTTCTTGATGATGGTCCCGCTCGCCATTTCCTGGCTGACCGCCGACGGCGCACACGGCGCGTACGATGAAGCGGTGCTGATCACCATCCTCAGCGGCTTGCTGCTTTCGTTTTTCATCGGCCGACAGCAACGCGAGATGCGGGTGCGCGAGAGCTTTCTGCTGGTGGCGCTGATCTGGGCGATCCTGCCCGCCTTCGGCGCGCTGCCCCTGTATCTGCACATTGACGAACTGACGTGGACCGACGCTTATTTCGAGGCCGTTTCGGGGCTCACGGCGACGGGTGCCACGGTCTTGTCCGGCCTGGATCACCTGCCGGTCTCGATCAACTTCTGGCGCACCTTCATGCACTGGGTCGGTGGCCTCGGCGTCGTCGTTCTTGCCGTCGCCATTCTGCCCTTGCTTGGTTTCGGTGGGCGCGGCATGCTCAAGGCCGAAACGCCGGGCCCGATGAAGGATTCCAAGATCACGCCGCGCATCACCGAGACGGCCAAAGGCCTGTGGGTCGTCTATGTGATCCTCACCGCTGCCTGCGGCATCAGTCTATATTCCGTGGGCATGGAGCCATGGGACGCCATGATGCATGCCTTCTCGGTGATGGGTCTCGGCGGTTTTTCGAGCAAGGACGCCAGTGTCGGTCATTTCGCCAGCCTTGATATCGAACTGGTGGTCATCTTCTTCGCCCTGCTCGCCGGTATCAACTTCAGCACCCACTTCCTGGCTTTTTCGCAACGTTCGCTACGCGCCTATCTGGCCGACATCGAGGCGCACTATTTTCTCGGCATCCTGGCCCTGAGCATCCTGGCGCTTTCAATCTACCTCTGGCCGGAGGCGATCTACCCGGATTTCCCGACGACACTGCGCTATGTCGCCTTCCACTCGGTATCCCTGGCCACCTCGCTAGGTTTTGCGACCACCGATTACGCGCAGTGGCCCTTGTTCGGGCAACTGTGGATTCTCTTTCTCGGCAGCTTCGTCGCCTGCTCGGGATCGGCCGGCGGCGGCATCAAGATGATGCGCGCGGTCGTTCTCTACAAGCAGGTGTCGCGCGAACTGACCCGGGCCATGCACCCGCGCGGCTTGCAGACGGTGCGCTTCGGCGAGACGGTCATTCCGGACCATGTGCTGCACGCCATCCTCGGCTTCATGTTCATTTACGTGGTCAGCATCGTGGTGATGACCTTGCTGATGGTCGCCACGCGTCTGGACATCATCACCGCCTTCTCGGCCGTTGTCGCCTGTTTGAACAATACCGGCCCCGGACTGAACCTGGTTGGCCCGGCATCGACCTACGCCGTGCTCTCCGACTTGCAGACCTGGGTGTGCACCTGGGCCATGCTGCTCGGACGCCTCGAGATCTTCACCTTGCTGGTCCTGCTGACCCCCGGCTTCTGGCGCCGCTAGGCCGTTGCCATCTCTGCCTCTCGCAGCGGTGACCTCCGCCGCCAGCGCGTGGCCGCGCAAGCCCACGATGACCCGGGTGCAAGCTTGACTTTCCAGTGTGGTGTCAGTTTCCAGTAAGAATCGACATCAATAATCGCGCCGGTGGTTCCCTTGCACGCCTTGGGAGCCGCTCAATCGATCGAAAAAAAATTGGAGGAGGTAATCATGGACGACAGCGGAAAGGCCTACTGGTCGGCGACCCTCGGGTTGCTAACCAAGATCCTTATAGTATGGTTCCTGGTTTCGTTTGGCGCGGGCATCCTGTTCGCACCGGCACTGAATGGCATTCATCTGGGCGGCTATCCCCTGGGCTTCTGGTTTGCCCAACAGGGAGCGATGTACGTGTTCATCGCGCTGATCTTCTACTACAAGAAGAAGATGGGTGAAATCGACCGTCAGTTCGACGTTCACGAAGAATAGGGGGGGCGATTATGGAATTGCAGACATGGATTTACCTGGTTGTCGGTGCGACCTTCTCGCTGTACATCGGTATTGCCCTCTGGGCGCGTGCCGGTAGTACCAGCGAGTTCTACGCCGCCGGCGGTCAAGTCGGGCCGGTGATGAACGGCATGGCGATCGGGGCGGACTGGATGTCGGCCGCCTCGTTCATCTCGATGGCCGGCCTGATCTCCAACATGGGCTACGGCGGCGGCCTGTTCCTGATGGGCTGGACCGGTGGCTATGTGCTCCTGGCGATGCTGTTGGCGCCCTACCTGCGCAAGTTCGGCAAGTTCACGGTGCCGCAGTTCATCGGCGACCGCTACTACTCCAAGACCGCCAGCACGGTGGCTGTGGCCTGCCTGCTGATGGCCTCGCTGACCTACATCATCGGCCAGATGACCGGCGTCGGCGTCGCCTTCTCGCGCTTCCTCGGGGTGACCAAGGAAGTCGGGATCTACGTCGGTATGGGTATCGTCTTCGTGTACGCGGTGTTCGGTGGCATGAAGGGGATCACCTACACGCAGGTCGCGCAGTACTGCGTGCTGATCACCGCCTACATCGTCCCGGCGATCTTCATCTCCTTGTCGCTGACCGGCAACCCGATTCCGCAGCTTGGTCTTGGCTCCAACATGGTCGGGCAGGACGTTTCGCTGCTGCACAAGCTGGACATGGTGGTGATGGAGCTCGGTTTCAACGAGTACACCACGTCGGATGCGGGCGGCATGCTGAACATGTTCGTGTACACCATTTCGCTGATGATCGGTACCGCTGGTCTGCCGCACGTGATCATGCGCTTCTTCACCGTGCCGACGGTGGCCGCTGCACGTAGCTCGGCCGGTTGGGCGCTGATCTTCATTGGCCTGCTCTACACCACGGCACCTGCCGTTGCGGCGATGGCCAAGATGAACCTGATGTCCACGATCAATCCCGGTATCGTGCAGAAGTCGGCGGATCCTTACGCTGCCGACGCGCAGATCAAGTACGACGATAGGCCGGACTGGATGAAGCGCTGGGAAAAGACGGGCCTGCTGGCATGGGAAGACAAGAACGGCGATGGTCGTATCCAGTACTACAACGACAAGTCCAAGAGCGAGGAGTTCAAGGCCAAGGCTGAAGGCGCCGGCTGGAAGGGCAACGAGCTGACGGTCAACGCCGACATCATCGTGCTCGCCAACCCGGAAATTGCCAAGCTGCCAAGCTGGGTGATCGCACTGGTTGCTGCTGGTGGTCTGGCTGCCGCTCTGTCGACCGCTGCTGGCTTGTTGATGGCCATCTCGGCTGCCGTTTCGCACGACCTGATCAAGAACGTTTTTGTTCCGGACATCAGCGAGAAGGGCGAATTGATGGCTGGCAAGATCTCGATGGCCGTGGCGATCGTCATCGCTGGCTATCTGGGTCTGAACCCGCCGGGCTTCGCGGCCGGTACCGTGGCCATTGCCTTCGGTCTTGCTGCCAGTTCGCTCTTCCCGGCGATCATGATGGGTATCTTCAGCAAGAAGATGAACAAGGAAGGCGCCATTGCCGGCATGGTTGCGGGCCTTTCGGTGACGATGTTGTACGTGTTCGCACACAAGGGCATCTTCTTCGTCAAGGGTACCGAGTTCCTCCATCTGTTCGGTGGCAAGCCAGACTTCTTCTTCGGCATCTCGCCGAACGCGTTTGGCGCCATCGGCGCACTGATCAACTTCGGCGTTGCCTTCGTTGTCGACAAGATGACCCCGGAGCCCCCGGACCACATCCAGGCGATGGTCGAAGCTGTGCGCATTCCGCGTGGCTCAGGAGC
>LBIU01000196.1 GCA_000987445.1 Candidatus Accumulibacter adiacens
AGGTGTGTGCCGGTGGGCAGCAACTGCGGGCGCAGTCCGAGGAAGTTGGAAAAGATATGGAAAACGTCGCTCGCGCTCATCCGCGTCGTGCGCGTCAGCACCGGTGGCAGCGCCTCGGTTTGCGCGTCCCAGAGCAGGTAGTCGACGACGATGTTGTTGCCCGAACTGGTCGACGTGATGTGCACCACCGGCACTTCGTTTCTCTTCAGCCACACCAGCACGCCCTCGGTGTAGAAGCTGCGATAGCCGCCGCCCGAGGCGACGAAGCCGTACTTGGTCATCTTGTTACCCCCCTGTTGTTGTGGCGTGCTGGCGAGTGCCAGCCGCGTGGTCGACTGTGCCATAGTTGCGCAGACGCCAGTGCTGGGAGTGATGGCAGGGCCGGCGAGGGGTCGTCCACTCGCTGGCTGACTTCGCTCGTGCGAGGTCAGGGACGGTCGTCGGAAAGGTTTTTTTTGTGCTACCGTCAAAAAAATGCGGCGCTGGTCGTGGTGACGGCGGTGAGAGAGAAGTCAGGCTTGGTTGCGCTTGCCCACGGGCGCTTTTTCTTTCGACTCACTTGGAGAACGGACATGGACGTGGATGAAGCGCAGCTTCTTAGGGATTTTCGAGCCAAGTTTCGCGTGGACGAATTGCTGATCGCGAGCACGCCGGCCTGGTCGTGGTCGCTCAGGCCGGCGCAGGCGACGGTGGGCGCCGGGGTCTTGTCCTTGAATCGCTACGCGGCCAGTCTTGCGGAGGTCAGTGGCGCGGAAATGGCCGAGTTGGCGGTGCTCGTCGCTCAACTGGAAAGGGCGCTCAAGGGCGTCTTCGACTACGACGTCATCAATTACCTGATGTTGATGATGGTGGACAAACATGTCCACTTCCACGTCATCCCCAGATACCAGGGGGTACGCCAGTTTGCCGGTCTGGAATGGGTCGACAGCGGCTGGCCGGCGGTGCCGGCCTTGTCCGTCAGCCAGCACCCGGAACAGGAGGGCGTCCTGTCGGCGATCCGGGAAGCGGTCGGCTTGGCATGCGCCAGCTAGTCGCTCGGCGGATCGGTCCACAGATGGGTGCCGGGCGCGATCGATGGCGCCTGGTCGACTGCCGTGCCCGGCAGCCTGCCGCGCCGCGGGCTTCGTGGTCAGGCACCCGCTGATGCGCGCGCTCGACGTCCTGAAGCTGCCGCTGCACGTGCTGGCACTGGCGGGCAAGACGAAGTCCTTCGTCGCCAATCCGCTGATCGGCTCGCATTGGCTCAACGAACGCGGACTGCACCGGCAGCGTGTGGCCTTGGCCGACCGTACTGCCTGGGCTCGCCGCCGACAGCTGGGGAAGGTGCTGTCCGCCGACGAGCGCGATGCGTATGCGCGGGACGGTTTCGTGGTCAAGCGCAACTTCCTGCCGGCGGAGCTGTTTGCGCGGCTGCAGGCCGAGGCGCCGGCGCATGTCGCCGCGGCGCGCGAGATGCGGCAGGGGCCGGCAGTGACCCGCCGGGTGGCACTCGATGGTGTTGATGCGGCACATTTGCCCGCTTGTGTGGCGGCGGCCAAGGATCCGCGCATCGATCGACTGATGCGTTACGTCGGCGCCCACGACGCCGTCGCGCTGATGTATCTGCAGACGATCATCGTCGATCCCGCCCGCGGCCGACAGGATCCGCAGACCGTGCTGCACCGCGACACCTTTCATGCGATCGCCAAGGCCTGGCTCTTCCTGCAGGATGTCGGCGAAGATGACGGCCCTTTTTCCTACGTGCCCGGATCGCATCGGTTGACCGACGCCATGCGCGCCTGGGAGTACGAGCAATCCTTGAGCGCGGCGGCTTCCGACAATGTTTATCACGCGCGCGGCTCGTTTCGCATGCCGCCTGAAGATCTCGCTCGTCTGGGCTTGGGGCCTGCCGTGAAGGTCGTCGTACCGGCCAATACGCTGGTCGTCGCCGACACCCATGGTTTTCACGCGCGCACCCCGTCGCTGCGCCCGACGGTGCGCATGGAGATCTACGGGACCTTGCGCGGCAACCCCTATGGCCTCGGTTTTGGGCTTGACCCCTTGGCCTGGCCGGGAATCCGTTCGCGTCGGACGGCACTGGTCGATCAGGTCGAGGACATCGCGGGGCGTCTGAAGCTGGGCGCAAAGGGCTGGCCGGTGGTCTCGGCGCGGCGGATGGATAGTGCCAGCGTCGGCTGATCGGCGTCTCTGCCGAGCTTCCGGAGCGGTTCATTGCCCAGCAGCCAGCGCATCGGCCAGCGCGCGCAGCGCCTGGCATCTACTCCCGCTTTTCCCGCCGCAAGACCATCAAGAGCTCGAGAAAGCGATCAAGCAGGACATGGAGCTCGTCGATTCTGAGCAGCGCTTCATGGGTTTGGCCGCGGCAATGAAGTTGGCACAGCTCCGCGGCCAGCGCATGGATTTGCCGGTGCAAAGGGGTAATCGTCCGAAAAGCGGGTTGGCGGCCGGGCCCCTGGCAGTTCCGGTCGAGCAGCCAGGCGGCGAAGGGACACTGGCCATGATCCAGCGGTGGTGGTGCTTCCTGTTCGCCCTTGAGGTGCATTTCGATGGCCGCGACCCAGGCGCGGTGCTCGGCGCCGGCATGGAGCAGCGGAAGATCCTCGCGGCCTAGCGAAGTGAGATTCGACCAGCTCGAGTCAGGGTGCCAGCAAGCCGACCAGGCGGACAACTCATGCGCAGGCATCGGGCGGGCGATTCCGTACCCCTGGGCGAGTTCGCAACCCAACTGGAGGAGTATGGCGCCGTGCTCCAGGGTCTCCACCCCTTCGGCGATGACCCGGCGGCGCAGAGCGCTTGCCAGTCCGAGTATCCCCTCCAGGATCGCCAGGTCGTCGGGGTCTTCGAGCATGTTGCGTACGAAGCTCTGGTCAATCTTGAGCAGACTGACCGGCAGCTGCTTCAGGTAGGTCAGTGACGAATACCCGGTGCCGAAGTCGTCCATGGCGAAGCTCACGCCTAGCCCACGGCAGGCGACGATCAACCGGGATATTCGTCCCACATCCTCCAGGGCGCTGGTTTCCAGCAGCTCCAGTTCCAGGTCCCCCGGCTCGACCCGCGGATGCGAGGCCAGAATGGTGCGCAGTCGTTCCACGAAATCGGCCTGCTGCAGTTGGCGGGCTCCGACATTGACGCTCACCGAGATATCGAGGCCGGCCGCTTGCCAGTGTTCCAAGTCGGTCAGGGCCCTGTCGATCACCCATTCGCCAAGGGTGATGGCCAGCGGATGATCATCGATCTCCGGCAGGAACGCGGCTGGCGGCAGCAGGCCTCTTTCCGGATGCTGCCAGCGAATCAGGGCCTCGGCGCCGATAACCGCCCCGCTGCGCATATTCACCTTGGGTTGATAGTGCAGTACGAGCTCGTTCTCCTTCAGCGCGCGGCGGATATGCTCCAGGTTTTCGTGGTGGTCGCGGAGGCTGCGGTCCAACTCGGCATCAAACACGTGGTAGCGGTTCTTGCCGGCCAGCTTGGCCTGATACATGGCCTGGTCCGCATGGCGCAGCAACTGGTCCGCCTCCACGTCCTCGGCCTGCGGGTAGAAGGTGACGCCGAGACTGGCCGATACCTGGACCAGGAGATCGCCGATCTGCACCGGTTGTGCGGCGGCGCCAAGCAGTCGCTCGAGCATTGGCACACTGGTCGTCACATCGGCCAGATCGAGCAGGACGGCGACGAATTCGTCGCCGCCCAGGCGGGCCAGGGTGTCTCCTTCGCGCATGGCATGCTTCATTCGGGTTGCAACGGTCAGCAGCAACTGATCGCCGACATCATGTCCGTAACGGTCGTTGATCGGCTTGAAGCCATCGAGGTCGATGTAGGCCACGGCCAACGGCCGTCCGAGTCGCTGCGCATGGGCCATGGCCTGCTGCAGGCGGTCGGCCAGCAGGACCCGGTTGGGCAGTGTCGTAAGGCGGTCGTAGTGAGCGATGTGTTCGAGTTGCGCCTGGTGTTCCTTGAGCGTAGTGATGTCGGAGAACAACGCGACGTACTGCCTGGTCTCGCCCTTGGCATCGCGTACGGCGCCGATGGTGAGCATTTCCGCAAAGACTTCGCCGCTCTTGCGTCGGTTCCAGACCTCGCCGGACCACTGCCCCTTCTCGGTCAGCGCGCGCCACATGGCCGCGAAGAACTCCTGGTCCTGAAGTCCGGACTTGAGGATTCGCGGATTGCGTCCGGTGACTTCGGAGCGGCTGTAGCCGGTGATCTGGGTGAAGGTATCATTGACGTCGATGATGCGCCCTCCGGCGTCGGTGATCATGATGCCTTCGCGGGCATGGGTGAAGACACTGGCTGCCAGTCGGAGCTCGTCTTCTGCCCGCTTGCGCTCCGTGATGTCGCGGCCGACGACGACACCGTAGAAACGTCCCTCGACCTGGGCATTGCGATAAGAGAGCTCGATCCAGGCCGAGGCGCCCGCCGGGCCGAATTCGGCGACCAGCGAATGGGCGGGCGCAGGCTCGCCGTCGTTGCCGAGCGTGCCCATGTCCGTGCGCAGGACTTCGAGCATGGTCGTCGGATCACCGACACCGAGTGCCGTGAACGGGCACCCGATCAGTGCCTCGACGGGCTTTCCGAGAAGCGTGCCGAGCGGGAGATTGGCGTCAACGACCTTGCCGTCGTCCAGTGCCACGAGGATGACGAAGTCCGAAGTGCGGTCGAGGAGGGTGCGAAAGCGCTCAAGGCGATCAAGGTTCTGCTGCAGTTGCGGGTAATAGCTCTTGCGAAACGAGCGTTCGCCAAGCCCGATGATGCTGTTCTTGCGTGCTTCCCAGTCGGCGTGTGGATCAGAGGGCATCGCCGTAGATGGCCTGGAGATCACTCTTGCTGGCGCGGCGGGGATTGGTGACCAGGCACGCGTCGTCTACCGCGTGAGCGGCGAGTTCGGCAAGGTCCGCGCCGCGAACGCCGCGCGTCGCCAGGCTGTCGATGACCCCGACGCGAATGCGCATCGCCTCGAGTGCGCCGATGATTCGCTTCGCGCGTTCGACCGCGCTCGTGCCGCGCATGTCGATCCCCATCGCTTCGCCGATCTTCGCGTAGCGGTCGGGCGCGGCGTCCATGTTGAAACGGACGACGTGTTCGAGAAGCAAGGCGTTGCACTCGCCGTGTGGCAGACCGAGAAAACCGCCCAGCGAATGGGCCATCGCATGCACTGCCCCGAGGCTGGCATTGGAAAAGGCAAGTCCGGCCTGCAGGCTGGCGAGAAGCATGTTCTCGCGGGCCGGCATGAAGGCAGGCTCGCGGACGGCGCGTTCGAGGTTGTTCCAGACCAGTGTCGTTGCGGCCAGCGCATGGACATCGACCACCGGCGAACTGGCGGTCGAGACGTAGGCCTCGACGGCGTGTGTCAATGCATCGAGTCCGGTACAGGCCGTCAGGTAGGGGTCCATGGTCAGCGTCGTTTCCGGATCAACCAGCGCCACATCCGGCACGACGGTCTTGCTGATGATCGCCATCTTGTAGCGGCCGGGCGTGTTGGTGATGATGCAGAACTGCGAAATATCTGCCGCGGTCCCCGCCGTCGTCGGAATGCAGATCAGGGGCGGCCCCGGCGCATGCACTTGATCCACCCCTTCAAAGGCGGCAACCTCTTGGCCGTTGGCATGAGAAATGCCAATCGCCTTGGCGCAGTCGATCACACTGCCGCCACCCAGGGCGACGATCACGTCGCAGCGCTCGCTCTTGTACGCCACGAC
>LBIU01000197.1 GCA_000987445.1 Candidatus Accumulibacter adiacens
CCTGAAAAAGGTGTTGCCGCGCCGGCTGCGCTAAACAGGCTGTGCTGCTTGGCGAGTTGGTTTACCTCCAGGGTGTAGCTGCCGGCGACGGCGTCCGACGAGGTGCTGAGCGAGGCGATGGTCGGGTCGCCGACGGTGGACTTGAATACCGAGAATTTCTGCGTCGCTGTCGTCTCGCCTGTCGGCACGAGGTTCGCGGCCGCACTCTGCACGGCCGAGATCACGCCCTGCAGCGAGCCGAGGGCCGAGATCTTTGCCTGGAAGCCGGCTTCCTTCTGCGCCAGGACGGTCAGCGGACGTTGTTCCAGCGACATCAACTGGCTGACGATGCTGTTGACGTCGAGGCTCGAGCCTAAGCCCGGTGAGGCGATGGCCATGCTTTTCTCCTGCGCCGATCGCTACGATAGGCAGCGCCGACGCGTTCGCCCTTGTTCTCAGGCCGTTTGCTGAACGAACAAGCCCTTGATGCTGTCCAGCGCCTTGGCGATCGAGAGCATTTCCTCGGACGGCATCTGGCGAATGACTTCCTTGGTCGCCCGGTCGATGATCTTGACCACCAGCTGCCCCGTGTCGTCGTTGACGCTGAACTCCAGGTTGCTGTTGATCGGCTTGACAAATTCGCGCACGCTCTGGGTCGCCACTTCGAGCTTTTCACGGTCGGGTTTGGTCACTTGTGATGCTGGCCGTGCCAGTTCTACAGCCTTGGGCGAGGTCTCCGCGGCGGCCTTGTTGACTTCACGCGCCGCGTTGTTCGCGTTATTCACCGCCGGGTTGCCCTGGGGCGGCAGAGCGGCGGCTGTGGCTTGGATGCTCATCTCGCACTCCTTGGTGAAGAGGCATTGGGGCGCGATCACGGTCTGGCCGTGATCGCGCCCCCGATCTTACTGCTATTGCGGCCTGTTCGCTTAGCCTCGCAGCAGCGAGAGAACGTTCTGCGGCAGGGAGTTGGCCTGTGCCAGCATCGCCGTACCGGCCTGCTGCAGAATCTGCGCGCGGGTCAGGTTGGCGGTTTCGGCAGCGAAGTCGGCATCGACGATCCGGCTGCGTGACGCCGAGAGGTTCTCGGAGGTGGTTGCCAGATTGCTGACCACACTGCTGAACCGGTTCTGTACCGCACCAAGATTCGCTCGACTGGCGTTGATGTTGGCCAACGCCGAGTCGATCGTCGCAATCGCGTTCTGCGAGCCGCTGGCGGTGGTCAGATCAAGGCTGGCGATGCCCGCACCAAAGCTTGCGGTGGCGGCCGTGTAGCCTGCCGTCAGGGCGGTCTTGGTGATGTCCGAGCCGCCCAGGTTGATGCCGGCGCTGCCTGTGGAGGTCAGCTTGACGCCGCCGTAGGTGTTCGTCTGCGTGCTCGCGGCGAAGCCGGTGTTCAGCGCCTCGGCGGCACCCCCCGTTTCGACGGTGACGGTGCGTCCGTCCGCGGCCAACAAGCTGACCTTCTGGGTGCTGGTGTCAAAGCTTGCGGTGACGCCGGTCTGGTTCGAAACGGCGTTGAACGCTGCGACGACGTTGTTGCCCTGGGCATTCGCGTCGGCACCCGCGGCAATCGCGCCGAGCTTGACGCCGTTGATCTTGATGAAATCGGTGTTGTCGCCGGCCACGGCCGTGGTCTGTGTGAGCTTGGCGCTGGTGACGCTGGTCGCTGTGGCTGTCGCCGAGACACCGGTTTGTCCAGTGACGGTATTGAACGCAGCTGCCTTGGCGATTGCGCTGTCGGAGCCGACTCTGGTGGTGCCTGCGGTGAGACCGGTCTTGGCGAGTGTCGCCGCGCCGCTCAGTTCGATCTTGATGTCCTTGCCGTCCTTGGACGTCAGTGTGAGCGTGCCGCCCGCATTCGAGGCGGTGACGCCGGTGGAGGCGGTCGAGAGATTGATCGCAGTAGCGACCGCAGTACCCTGGGCGGCACCGGTTGTGCCGGTCGTCGGGTCGGCTGCGGCGATATCAACGCCGTTGATCTTGATGTCACCGAGTGCGATGACGGCGGTCGAGGCGATTGCTGCGCCGGTGACCGTGGCCGAGCTGGATACGCCGTCCGAAACCGAGGGGCCGACGCCATAGCCATTGACCGTGATGCCACCGGTTGCGATGGCACCGCTGGTGACGGTCGAGGTCAGCGATGTGGTGTAGGACGAGGTGGTGCCGACACCGAGGGCATCGGCCTTGGCGCTGGCGATCGAGGTGATCGAAATGGTCTCGCCGCTGTTGGCGCCGACCTGGAAAGCCTGCGAGTTGAAGGTGCCGTCGAGCACTTTGACGCCGTTGAATGCGGTCTGTCCGGCGACGGTGTTGATCTGCTGCACGAGTTGGTCGACTTCGTTCTGCAAGGCGGCGCGGTCCGTAGCGGTGTTGGTCGCGTTCGACGATTGCACGGCCAGTTCGCGCATCCGCTGCAGCGAATCGGTGATGCTCTGCAGGCCGCCTTCAGCGGTCTGCGCCAGCGAGATGCCGTCGTTGGCGTTGCGCGATGCCTGGTTGAGACCGTTGATCTGGGCGCTCATGCGCTGCGAAATGGCCAGGCCGGCGGCGTCGTCTTTGGCGCTGTTGATGCGCAGACCCGAAGACAGGCGCTGCAGCGAGGTCGCCAGCGTGTTCTGCGACATGTTGAGGCTGCGCTGTGAGTTGAGCGACTGGACGTTGGTGTTGATGACTTGGGGCATTTTGCTTCTCCTATCACTGTCAAATTGACTTCAGTTTCCGGTGACTGCCTGGCGAGGCTCTTGCCGGTCCATCCTGTATCGCGATTTACGCGCTGACAACTTTATTTACGACGGGCCTCTGGAAAACTTTAGTGATTTTCTGTGTGCTCGCCGTGTAAGACTGTTAGCGGCATTCGCCGAGCGAAGTTGAGGGCCGGGGGGCAGGAAAGCGGCATCGTCTGCGCCGGCGAAGCGCCCCTCCACCCTTGCGGGCGGAGTGGGGGG
>LBIU01000198.1 GCA_000987445.1 Candidatus Accumulibacter adiacens
GAGAACGGCACCATTGGGAATCCGCTCTACGTGGGCGGTGCCAGCACTCTGGACAATGGCGGCACGGTCACTGCGGATATGGCGGGCGGTAGCGTCAGTCTGGCGGCCAACCAGACCAACAACAGCGGCACGTTGTCGGCGGTCAATGGCGGCCAACTGCTGCTCAACGGGAATGTCACCAATACCAGCGGCGGCCACATCGACGCCACAGGCGCCGGCAGCGACGTGCGCCAGAACGGAGTCACCGTCACCGGCGGCACCATCAACACCGGTGGTGGGGGGGTGTTCTCGGTTGCCAACAACGGCAACAATGTGCTTTCCGGGGTGACCTTGAACGGCACCATGGACATCGCCAGCGCCGTCGGCCAAGTGAAAGTGGACAATGGCCTGACGCTGACCGACAACGGCATCGTCAACCTCAACGCCAACAGCCTTCTCGTCTTCCGGGGCGACCAGACGCTGGCTGGAACCGGCGTCGTCACTCTCGGCAATAGCGGAGCGAGCAACCGCATCACGATCGAAGGAAGCGCAACGCTTACCGTGGCTCAGGGCGTGACGATCAACGGGCAGAACGGCACCATCCGTGGCGGCATCTTCCAAGGCGGCAGCGAAGCGCTGGTGAACAACGGCACGATCAACGCCAGCGTGGCAGGCGGCGTGATCGCAATCACCGCCGACAACGTCACCAACAACGGTACGCTGCGGGCGCAGAACGGTACATTGAACCTGTCGAATCCAATCACCGGCAGCGGCACGCTGCAGGTGGACAGCACCGGCGCCATGAACCTGGCCAACGGCGGCAACACTCAGGGCATGCTGGCGATGGGCGCGGCTGGCGCGGCACTCGACATCGGCACCGGCAACCTGATCATCAACACCGACTACACCAACCTCGCAGCGGGCGCAGGCAACGCCTTCGACCGTCGCGCCGGCGTTTCGGGCTCAGGTATGGTCGTTGCCGGCGGCGATGTCGCGCAAGTCATCACCGGCACGACGGTCACCAACGGCGATACGGCCAACGCCACCCTGACCATCGGCAACGTCCGCGTCGGCGCCAACGAGGTCGCCTACCAGATCGCCAACACCGGCAGCACCGGGCCGGCACTGCGCGGGGCGGTGCAAACCAGCGTCAACGGCGCCAACCTGAGCGACGCGCGCCTCAGTGGCACCGGCGTCACCGCCGGCAACTACCACACCGGCGGACCGGGCAGCGCTACCGGCGATCAGGTGGTGACCTTCACCGCCGCAGCCGCAGGCGCCCTCGCCCCGCTCTCCGGCCAGGTCCTCAACCTGCGCAGCAACTTCGAGAACATTGAAGACCAGAAGCTGAACATCGTCGTCGGCGCCAACGCAGCAGCCTACAACGCCGCCGTCGGCGACGCCGCCTCGCCGGTTCAGGTCGCCAACCAGCGCGTTGGCGGCAGCAACACCCGCACGCTGGTGGTCGCCAACACCGCGGCCGCCGGCGCCTTCAGCGAAGACCTCAATGTCAGCGTGGGCGGCGCGACCGGTGCGGCAAGCGCCAGCGGCAGCATTGCCGGACGGCTGGCGGGAAGCAACAACACCGGCACCGGCACGATCACCGCCCGCGTCGACACCAGCAGCGCCGGGGCCAAGAGCGGCAGCGTCACCATCGACTACCAGACCGCAGGCGCCGTGGGCGGCGTCAGCAACGGCCTGGGTACCGCCAGCGCCGGCAGCCAGAACGTCACGGTCACCGGCGACGTCTATCGCCTCGCGCAGGGCGCCGCCACCCCGACCCCGATCACCTTCGCCAACCGCCACGTCGGCGATGCTGCCAGTCAGCTGCTGACGGTGGAGAACACGGCCGCGGCCGACACCTTCTCGGAAAAACTCAACGCCAGCATCAGCTCCGACGGCGGGCCGGTCACTGCCAGCGGCAACGTCAACCTTCTGGCGGCACAAACGAGCGACAGCAGTAGCCTGCAGGTCGGCATCGACACCAGCAGCGCCGGGGCCAAGAGCGGCAGCGCGACGATCAGCTACGTCTCCGACGGCACCGGCAGCAGCGGCCTGGCGGCGGTCGGGGCCGGCAGCCAGACGATCAACGTCAGCGGCGACGTCTACCGCCTGGCGTCCGCCAATACCCTCGGCGCGATTGCCTTCGGCAATGTCCATGTCGGCGACAGCGTGCAGCAGGCACTGAGTATCAGCAACACGGCAGTCGCCGACAGCTTCTCGGAAAAACTCAACGCCAGCTTCGGCGCCAGCTCGGACGCGCGCATCACCAGTGGCGGCAGCGTCAGCCAACTGGCGGCAGGTTCGACCGATGCCAGCAGCATGATCGTCGGCCTGGACACCACGGCCGCCGGCAACGTCAGCGGCACGCAGGTGATCAACTTCGCTTCCGACGGCGCCGGCACCAGCGGTCTGGGGCTCACCGCCCTGGCGCCGCAGACCATCGCCGTCAGTGGCGACATCAGCACCAGCGGCAGCGTCTTCCGCCTGGCCAGTGCCGGCCCGGCGACGCCCAACCCGGTCGACTTCGGCGCGGTGCGCATCGGCACAGTGACCGATCAGGCCTTGAGCATCACCAACGCCGCGGCCAACGACGGCTTCTCCGAAAAGCTCAATGCCAGCATCAGCTCCAACGGCGCACCGATCACCGCCAGCGGCGCCTTCAATCTGCTTGCCGCCGAGGATAGCAACAGCAGCAGCCTGCGTGTCGGTCTCGACACCAGCAGCGCTGGCGCCAAGAGCGGCAGCGCCACGATCGCGCTGATCTCCGACGGTGACGGTACCAGCGGCCTGGGAACGACGAATCTCGCGGCACAGACGGTCAACGTCAGCGGTGACGTCTATCGCCTGGCCAGCCCGAGCCTGAATACCACTGACGTCACCTTGGCGGCACGGAGGGGAGACGCAGCGCCGACGGTGGCGATCAGCGTCGATAACGCCAGTCCGGACAGCTTCACCGAAGGGCTCAAGGCCGACTTCGGCGCGGTGGCTGGCGGTTTCTCGGGCAGCGGCAGCATCGCCAATCTGGCGGCGCAGGGGAGCGATACCAGCAGCCTCCAGCTCACTCTCGATAGCAGCGCTGCCGGCAGCTTCGGCGGCGACGCGCGGCTCGACTTCGCGTCGACGGGCGTCGGCACTACCGGCGCAGCAGACCTCTCGATCGGCAGCCAGCTGGTCAGCCTGGCCGGCAAGGTCTACGAAAAGGCCGTTGCCCAGGTCAACACAGTGCTGGTCGATTTCGGCATCGTCCACAAGGGCGAGGTGGTTGCGGCGAAAAACCTTTCGGTGAGCAACAGCGCACCGGTGGCGGCGCTCAACGACACCCTGCAGGGCAGCTTCATCAACCTGCCCGACGGGCCTTTCGCCGGCAGTGGCCACATCAGCGGCCTGGCGGCGGGGCAGACCGACGCCAGCAGCCTGCTGGTCAGCCTTGATACCGCCAGTGCCGGCGTGTTCACCAGGGGCGGCGAGAAGCTGCAGTTTGCCAGCCACAACCCGGACATGAGCGACCTCGACCTCGGCACGACCGAGCTCACGCTGCAGGCGCAGGTGAACGACTACGCCAATCCGAATTTCCTGCAGACCGGGGGAAGGGGCGTGCTGAGCGGCGGCGGCTTTGACTTCCTGCTCGACTTCGGCACGCTCACCGCTGGCAGCGGCATGGTCAGCGCCCTGCTGCAGCTGGCCAACGACGTCAGCGGACCCGCCGACCTGCTCGATGGCGCCTACCGCTTCGCCGTCAACGAGTTCCTGAAGACCGGCTTCGATGCCTTTGGCGATCTCGGCGCCGGTGACTCCCAAGGCGGGCTGCAGATTTCGCTGGATACCCTGAACGTCGGCAGCTTCAGCGACACCATCGTGCTCGCCGCCGTTGGTCATAATGGCAGCGGTTACAGCGCCGCCTTCCAGGATATCCGGCTCACCGTTCAGGCTCGCGTCGAGGCGGGCGGCAGCCAGGTTCCGGAGCCGGGAACGCTGCTGCTGCTGACCATCGCCATGGCGATGATCGTTCTGCAGCGTCGCCGGGGAATGCTAGACTAGGAGCCACAACCGGGTTCCTCGAAAGGGGAACCCGCCTCGCCTTTCGCTGCCCCTTCCGCCGCAAGGCGCGATCCGTGAGATTTCTCGGGAGTCCTCGATTGACCACTCTGCAGTATCGAGCCCTGCTCGCCCTGGGCGCCCTGGCGCTGTGTCTGGCGGTTGTCAATGCGGTGATGTTCAGCGCCAATCGTCAGGCGCAGAATGAACTGGCCACCCGCGGCCAGTACATCCAACAGAGCCTGCAACTGGAACCGCTCTACCAATCCCTGATCAAGTCGCTTGCCGATCTGGCGGCCCGCGACAACGACACCGCCCTGCGCGAGCTGCTGGCGTCACAGGGGATCACCTTCACGGCCGGCGCAGCGACCGCTGCGCCACGGCAAGCGCCATGAACGAACATCCACAGCAACAAGCGAACCTCTTTCTCCCGCTGCTGCTGATCGCTCTGGCGCTGGTCGTCTGGTTCGGCTTCCAGGCCAGCCAACTGAACCAGGAACGCGCCCAGCTCGCAAGTCTGCGCAGCAATCAGGACGCGACCTATCAGAACGCCCAGAAAATGCGCGCGCAGCTCGATTCGCTGGCTGCCGGCACGCAGAAGCTGGCCACGGCCGGCAACAGGAACGCCCAGGCGGTGGTCAGCGCCCTGCAGCAGCGCGGGATCACCATCAACGCCGAGGCCAAGCCGCCCACCCAGTAGTCCTGATCGAAGCCTGTGCGCCGCAAGCCCGGCGGCATCGTGCGCTGCCGGGTCGCCAGGAGCCGGGTATCCGGCGTAGATTCGTCTTGCTTGCCGACCGGCAAGCGCTAAGATGACGGGCTTTGCGCCTGCGCGGCGCCGCCCGGAGCCGCAATGAATCTCCTGAAGACCCTCGCCACCGTCAGCAGCATGACCCTGCTGTCGCGTATCCTCGGCTTCGTTCGCGATTTCGTGATTGCACGCACCTTTGGTGCCGGCCTGCTCACCGACGCCTTCTTCGTCGCTTTCAAGCTGCCCAACCTGCTGCGCCGGCTGTTTGCCGAAGGGGCTTTCTCACAAGCCTTCGTACCCGTTCTCGGCGAATATCGGAACCGGCGCGGCAACGAGGAAACGCGGCTGCTGGTGGATCGTGTCAGCAGCGCGCTGTTCCTTCTCGTCCTGGCGGTGACCGTGCTCGGCATGGCCGGCGCCTCGCTGCTGGTCTACCTCTCGGCCCCGGGCTTTGCCGACGACCCGGAAAAGTTCGCCCTGACCGTCAGTCTGACGCGCATCACCTTCCCCTATATTCTCTTCATGTCCCTGGTGGCCCTCGCCGGCGGCGTGCTCAACACCTGGAGTCGCTTTGCCGTGCCCGCATTCACGCCGGTGCTGCTCAATGTCTCGTTCATCGCCATGGCGCTTTTCGCAGCGCCGTACTTCGAGCCACCGATCATGGCCCTGGCCTGGGCGGTGTTCATCGGCGGCGCGGTGCAACTGGCCTTCCAGATCCCGGCTCTGAAACGCATCGGCATGCTGCCAAGATTTTCGCTGAAGCTCGGCGACGAAGGTGTGCGACGCATCATGCGGCTAATGGCACCGGCCTTGCTGGGCGTTTCCGTGGCGCAGGTCAGCCTGCTGTTGAACACGGTTTTCGCCTCTTTCCTGGCGACCGGCAGCGTCTCGTGGCTGTACTATGCCGACCGCCTGATGGAGTTCCCAGC
>LBIU01000199.1 GCA_000987445.1 Candidatus Accumulibacter adiacens
GCGGGGCTCGAGGCCTTGCCGGGCGGTGGTGGACTGTGCTGGTTTGGCGATCACGTGCCGATCATGCCGGACGTCTACCGTACGCTAGGCGCACCCGCCGGGCAGACCGATTACTTCATCTGGCGGAAAAAGGGGCCGGAAGGTCAGCAGCAGGCGGAACAGGGCCAGCGCTATGATCTGAAGGTCGAGAACCTCGGCAGCCGGTTTCTGCAGGAAATGGGCCTGCTTGTCGCTCAGAGCCTGCCGAGTTCGTCCGCCAGGGCCGCAACGGTCTGCTGAATCTGCAGTTCGCTGTGCTCGCAGGAAATGAAAAAGCGCAGGCGGGCCGATTTCTCGGGCACTGCCGGGTAAAGGATCGGCTGCACATTGATTCCGCGCGCGAACAGTGCGGCTGCCAGGCGTGCGGCCTTGATCGAACTGCCGGTAATCGCGGGAATCACCGCGAAGCCTGCGCTGGTCCCGGTATCGATGCCGGCCGCCCTCGCTTGCGCCAGGAAGGATAGCCCGCGTTCCTGCAGCGTGGCGACGCGCTCGGGCTCGGCTTGCATCATCTGCAGGGCCGCAAGCGATGCCGCGGCGATCGGCGGGGACATGCCGACGCTATAGAGAAAGCCGGGCGCCAGGAACTTGAGGTGCTCGACCAGCGCCGCTTCGCCGGCAATATAGCCACCGCATCCGGCCAGGGCCTTGCTCAGAGTCCCCATCCAGATGTCGACGTCGGCGCTCTGCAGACCGAAGTGCTCCCTGATGCCGAGTCCTGTCGCGCCCATGACACCGAAGGAGTGGGCTTCGTCGACCATCAGGAAGGCGCGATGCTTGTTCTTGATGGCCACGAAGCGGGGCAGGTCGGGAAAGTCGCCATCCATGCTGTAGATCCCTTCCAGAACGATCAGCACTCTCTGGAAGTGCTGCCGCTGCTGGTTGAGGAGGGCATCGAGAGCATCCGCGTCATTGTGCGGAAACGAAAGGCGGCGGGCGCCCGAGAGGCCGATTCCCTGCACGACGCTGTTATGGATCAGCTCGTCGTGAATCACCAGATCCGGGGCGGCGAAGAGATGGCCGATGGTGGTGACATTGGCGGCGTGGCCGCTGACGAAGGTGATCGCATCGTCGGTCCCGTAGGCACGGGCAATGGCCTGTTCCAGCTCGCGGTGCACCGGCCGCTCGCCGGAAACCAGGCGGCTGGCCGAGACCGAGGTGCCGTAACGGTCGATGGCCTGCTTGGCGGCGTCGGAAATCTCGGCCTGACCCGAGAGCGCGAGATAGTTGTAGCTCGCGAAGTTGATGTAATCGCGGCCGTCGATGCGCGTGCTGGCGCCGGCGATGCCGTCGTGGAGCTTGAAGAAGGGGCTGTCGATGCCAAGCCGGGTCGCGCCTTCACTGATGATGCGAATCTGCTGGTAGCCGGGATGGAGGTGAAAGCGATAGTGCTGCTCGGGGGTGGCG
>LBIU01000200.1 GCA_000987445.1 Candidatus Accumulibacter adiacens
CCCGGCCCAAGCGCTTGAAATCGCTGACGATTTGCAGAAAGGGGCAGAAACTGCGTTACAAGATGTCTGGCGTGCTCAACCCGCTGTTTTGATTGGCTTTATCGCACAATTCACGGGCAGTGCGTTACAGGATGACATCGCCAGGAGCACCCGGCAGCTGCTAAAACTGGGGCATGACATCTTGGCGGGGAGGATCGGCGATGACCATCAAGCGAGTGCTCTGTCCGGAACGGATGCGAACGATCCCGCCACAGTTCAGCTGGGTCGACCACCGCCTGGTGCGGGAACCCTACCTCGATCGCTGTGACCCCCCGGCGGCGGCACTCTACCTGTTTCTGGTCACCGTCGCCGACGCCCAGGGACTCAGCTACTACTCGGATGCCGCGCTCGGTCGGCGCCTGTCGATCGGCCTTGCCCGGCTAAGCCAGGCACGTGGAGACCTCGTCCGCGTCGGCCTGATCGCCTATCAACGCCCGCTCTACCAGGTACTGGCACTCGATGCTGCCCGGCGCACCGAAGCGTACGAACTGGCGGCGGGCGAGATCGACATCCGAATCGGTCAGTTGCGTGCCGCCCTGGGACGGACGCCATGATTGACTACGAGATGTACTGCAAGATCAAGGATCACCACGATCGGCAGCAGCTGACCATCGCCCAGACCGCCCGCGCTCTCGGTCTGGATGCGGACACGGTGGCGAAGTGGGTCGGCTGCGCGCAATTTCATGCACGTCAGTCGCCGCCGCGCCGCAGTCGCCTCGACCCCTTCAAGGCGCGCATCGTTCGCCTGCTGGAAAGCCACCCGTACAGCGCGCAGCAGATCTTCCAGCGTCTGCGCGAGGAAGGCTTCGCGGGCGGCTACAGCATCGTCAAGACGTATGTGCGCAAGGTCCGGCCGGTACGCCGGCCCGCCTTCCTCAAGCTCTCCTTTGCCCCCGGAGAATGCGCCCAGGTCGATTGGGGCGAATACGGCAGCATCGGCGTCGGTTCGACGCGCCGGCGACTGTCCTTCTTCGTCATGGTGCTCTGCCATAGCCGCCTGATGTACGTCGAGTTCACCGTTTCGCAAACCATGGAACACTTCCTCGCCGCCCACGAGCACGCCTTCGAGGCGTTCCGGGGTTGTCCAGGTCGCTTGATGATCGACAATTTGAAGTCGGCGGTGCTCGCCCGGGTCGTCGGTAAAGCGCCGCTGTTCAATCCCCGCTATGTGGATTTCGCTCGCCATTGGGGGTTCGAGATCTCGGCGTGCAACGTCGGGCAAGGCCACGAAAAAGGCCGCGTTGAAAACGCGGTGGGTTACGTGAAGAAGAATTTCCTGAACGGCCTGGCGCTTCTCGACTTCAGCGCGGTGAACCCGGCTGCCGAGGTGTGGCTGGCGAGCATCGCCAATGTGCGCATCCATGGGGAAACCCACCAGCGACCCGTCGATTTGTTCAAGGACGAGCAGCCACATCTGCGCGGACTCAATCCGATGCCTTACGACGTCGGCCGCGTGCAGAGCCAACGCGCTTCGAAGCAGTTCCGTGTGGCGCTCGATACCAACCACTATTCGGTCCCCGCGGAGTTTGCGAGTCAGCGGGTGACGCTGAAGGCGTACCCGGACCGGGTATGTATCTACCACCAGGACAAGCTCATCGCCCGCCATGTCCGCAGCTACGACCGGCGCCAGGATATCGAGGACCCCGACCACCCGAAGGCGCTGCTCGCGCAGCGGCGCAATGCCCGTGAGCAGCGCTTGCTGGTGCAGTTCCTGAGTCTGTCGCGACACGCATCGGCCTATCTTGAGGGCATCGAGCAACGCCGCGTGAACCCGCGCCATCACCTGCGCAAGATCGTCGCCTTGAGCGAGATCTACGGCGCGGACGCCGTCGACCGGGCGATCCAGGACGGCATCGCCTTTGCCGCCTACAGTGGCGAGTACGTGGCCAATATCCTGGAGATGCGGGCGCGCGAAACGCCTGCGGCGGGTGCGCTCCATCTCACCCGCCGCCAGGATCTCCTGGAAATCGAGATCGCCGCAGCCGATCTGTCACTTTACGAGGGGCATGGTCATGCGCACTGAACGTTCCGGCACAGCGGCAAGCGAGACCTTACGCGTCCAGCTGGCGAGCCTCAAACTGTCGCATCTGGGCGACCACTTTGAATCCCTGGCGCAGCAAGCGGGCACCGAGCAGTGGTCACACGTGGATTATCTGGCGCGCCTGATCGAAGGGGAAGCGCATGCCCGTGAAGATCGCAGCATCCAGCGACGGATCGGGCTGGCTCGATTGCCGGTGCTCAAGACGCTCGATCAGTTTCAGTGGAGTTGGCCGACGAAGATTAACCGGCCGCAGATCCAGAATCTCTTTCGCCTGCGCTTCATCGAGGAGAAGGGCAATGTGATCTTCATTGCCAATGTCGGCCTGGGCAAGAGCCATCTCAGTATCGCCTTGGCACACACCGCCTGCCTGTGCGGCTACCCGGTCCTGTTTACCACGGCGGTCGATATCATCAATTCGCTGTCTGCCGCGCAGGCGCAGGGTAGCCTGAAGCGCGAGCTGCGCAAGTATCTGCAGCCACGCTTGCTGGTCGTCGACGAGCTTGGCTATCTGCCGATCGACAAGCATGGCGCCGATCTGCTCTTCCAGGTGATCAGCGAACGCTATGAGCGCGGCGCCTTGGTTATCACGACCAATCTCGCCTACAAGCACTGGGCGGAAATCTTCAACCACGACAGCACGCTGACCTCGGCGCTTCTCGACCGCCTGCTCCACCATGCCGAAACCGTCATCATCGAGGGCAAGAGCTATCGGATGAAGGACCAGATCGAGCCATGAATGGCGCCGCTTGCTCGTCGATCTGCGCTGACTCGTCGCTCGCCGACCCAAATCCAGGCAGCGTTACGCGGTAACGGGCGAGCGCTCATGGCGACGACTTCCGCGGAAAGACAACGGGCCTATCGCGCCAGGCGATCATGCGCCGGTGAAAACGGCGAACGCCGTTTGCAGACCTGGGTCTCGACCGCGGCGGCCCTCGCCCTGCGTCGCTTGGCACGCCACGCCGGGATAACTCGACGGGCCTTCCTGGAAAAGCTCATCCTCGACGCCGATCAGCTCGTCACACGCGCGATGAGCGACGAGGCCTTCGATCACTACCTCGCGTTACCGCGTAACAAACGGTAATTCGCCGCAACCCTGGCTACTGCCTGCCGCAGATTTCTGCCGACAGGCGATTGCGCCTGTCCAGTAGCCCGCCACGTCTCGCCCCTCTTGGCCAGATCCACCGCGCCGAAATCACCCGTATCAAAACCCCGATCTATCGCTCGAACGACCGCGCTGAACCCGCCAATCGCCGCTCTCACGGCTACTCCTCAGGCCCGAATTTCAAACCGCCCAATTCCACCGAAATTCACGCCGCCGCGCACA
>LBIU01000201.1 GCA_000987445.1 Candidatus Accumulibacter adiacens
CGGCATTGCCGACAATGGCGCATCATCGCCATGTCTCCCGCGCAGGCGTCCTGCAGCTCCTGCAGCTGCGTCGGCGTCGGACTGGCTTGCCCCAGCAGCCCGTAATAGGTGCCGTGCTCGGCTTCGGCGATCAGCGGCATGACGTTGTGCAGGAAGGCGCCCTTGCCCTTGACGACCCGCGAGACCTCCTTGAGATGCTGGTCATTGACGCCCGGAATGAGGACCGAATTGACCTTCACCAGGATGTCGCGCGCGATCAGCATCTCGAGACCCTTCTGCTGCTGCTCGATGAGAATCCGGGCCGCCTTGAGGCCACGGATGCGGCGATTGTTCCAGAAGATCCACGGGTAGATGCGGGCCCCGATTTCGGGATCGAGGCAGTTGATGGTGATCGTCACGTGGTCGATGTTGTGCCTGGCGATTTCGTCCACGTGTCTCGGCAGATCGAGGCCGTTGGTCGACAGGCAGAGTTTGATGTCCGGGGCGCGTTCCGACAGCTGCCGGAAGGTTTCGAAGGTTCGACCCGGGTTGGCCAGCGGATCGCCCGGTCCGGCGATGCCGAGCACCGTCATCTGCGGAATCCTGGCGGCGACCGCGAGCACCTTGCGGATTGCCTGGTCGGGCGCCAGCAGCTCTGAAACGACCCCCGGGCGCGATTCGTTGGCGCAGTCGTACTTGCGATTGCAGTAGTTGCACTGGATGTTGCATGCCGGCGCGACTGCCACGTGCATGCGCGCGAAGTAGTGGTGCGCGTCTTCCGAGTAGCAGGGATGGTCCTGGATCCGGGCGCGAATGGCGTCCGGCAGCTGACCCAGGGCGTCCGGCGGTTTTCCGCAGCTGTTGGAAGAACACGCGCTTGCGCCTGGCCGGGCGGCGTTGCCGATGACGGGAAGTTCCACGATGTACGCTCCGAAAATGCCGTTGCCTTGTTTCAGCAAGGCGCATGCCAGAGATGAAAGCATCGCAAAAACAGGATGTTGACCAACGCCGGCGGTGACGCCTGTCGGCCTGTGTCGGCACTTTGTCAGAAAGGCGACAAGCGAATCGGCCGCTGCGCCGAGAGCGTGGGCATCGCCGCTAGCACCGCGCGGAGCGGCTCCAGGAGCACGTCAAGAGGCTCCCCGAAGTCGGTGGTGATGTCGGGATCGGCGCTTTTCAGATCCCTGTATGAGCGCGCTTGACCTGATCAGGCCCGATCTGCGGCCCCTCGCCGTCCGCTTCGATACGCCTGATCGGCAGCCAGATCCGGAAACGGCTGCCGCGACCGGGTTCGCTGTCCACCTCGATCCGACCATGGTGTTTCTGGACGATACCGTAGGACAGAGACAGGCCAAGGCCGGTACCCTGTCCGACCGGCTTGGTGGTGTAGAACGGGTCGAAGATGCGACTCACGTTCGCCGGCGATATGCCGCGGCCATTGTCAACGATCTCGACCCAGATGGCTTCGCCGTCGTGGCTGGTGCGGACCCTGATTCGCCCCTGTCGTTCAATGGACTGGGCGGCGTTCACTATCAGGTTCAGGAACACCTGGTTCAGTTGCGAGGGCAGGCATTCGATATCGGGTACGCCGCCATACTCCTTCACAACTTCGATGTGGTGTTTGAATTCGTTCAAGCCGATATTGATCGTGCTGTCCAGACCTGTCTCGACGTTGGCCAGTTGCCAGGTCTCCGTTGAGCCTACACGGGAGAAATCCTTCAGATCCTGGACGATATTGCGTACCCGAATGCAGCCATCGCGCGACTCCTGCAGCAGTTGGATGACGTCTTGCTTCAAATAATCCAGGTCCACATGCGCCTTGATGTCGTGCACCTGGGTCAAGGCCGGGACCGACGGGAGGAGCGCCGCTTCCAGCCCCTCGTAGGCCGACAGCACCTCGAGAAGCTCTTGCACGTATTGCGCCAGCGAACCGAGGTTGGAGAGCACGAAACCGACCGGATTGTTGATTTCGTGGGCCACTCCGGCTGCCAACTGCCCGATCGATGCCATTTTCTCGGACTGTAGCAACTGCAGGTGGGTTGTTTGCAGTGCCTCGTTGGCCGCCCGCAACTCCCTGGTTTGCGCCTCCAGTCGTTGTCGATACTCGATGCTGGCCAGCGCCTGATTGCCCAAGGGCGCAAACCGCTCCAGGAGCCGTACATGATCGGTGGTGAAGCAGGCCGGTTGCGAATGGACGAACACCAGCACCGCGTTCCGGGTTTCGGTGCGCAGCGGCGCGTGGATCACCGAATGCACACGGTTGCGCACCGCCGCCGGTTGCTGCTGCCATTCCGGCACCTGGCCGATATCGAAGACGCAAACGATATTTCCGCCCAGGACCCGCCGCAGCATCTGGCCGGTATGCCATACCAGGCCCTCGAATACGGGCGAGGTGGCGCGCACGGGGCGCAGTTCATCGGCTCCACTCGCCAGCAGCATGAAGGCATCTTCGAAGGGAACGAAGCGGCGCAGCACCCGGCTCAGGTGATCGAATACCTGCGTGGTGTCGTGAGCCTCGGTCAGTGCCTGCAAACCCTCCAGCAAGCCCTCGCTCTCGAAACGAAGCTGCCTTTCGTGGCGACGGGCCCGCTCCAGGTCCACCATGGTTTCCCGCAGTTGCTCGAGGGAGACTTCGTGCGTCGCGTCGCTGGCAGGCATGGTCGCCGGTCCTCTATTCGCCAAAGACCAGGGAGGAAATCATCAGGTTGCCATGCGACGGGTAGCCGTCGAGCAGACAGCCCTGTTCGCCGAAGGTGAAGATGCCGATGAAGGGCTTGCCTCCCAGAGCAGCGTTCAGTTCGGCCACCACGTCGGGCAGGCGATCCTGCACTGTCATCATGCAGCCGGCGCAGTACACGACTACGGCGCCGCGTATCGTGTCCGCCGCGAAGCTCCCCAAGTCGACAGCGGCTTTCGCCACGCGGCCCGCACGGGCCACCAGGCTTGCCGTCGAGCCGGTCATCAGCACCAGATGTTCACCCGCAAGCACTTCCGAGAACAGGCTCAGCGAGCCGTCCGGCAGGAGCGCGTCGGGATGCGACAAAGTGTAGAAGGGCACTTCGCCGACCTTGCCCAGCATCCTTCCCAGCGGCGCCAAGGTGGTAAGGGCCAGGATATTGCCGCCTGCGGCCGGTACGCCGTCGAGCAGGCCGCCGGTCCATTCCCGATACACCTCCGCCGCCGGCCGGTCCTCGATGGTATGGACGATGCGCCCGGTCGTCGAGGTCGCGATGCCGTTATGCGAGGTGGGCAGATAGCCGCTCTGGAAAGAACTGGAGACGCGCATCGCAGGCATCATGACCGACACCAGGACGGCGTCGCTGGCGGCGCGGTGGCGGGTCAGCAACTGCCACGCCCCGGCGACCGTGTTGTCCGCTGCGCTGCCGCCGACGACAGGCAGGTTTGGCCCCAGCATATCGCCGATACCCTTGAGCACGGCCTCCTCGTTGCCCGGCGTCGCATTCAACCAGACAATATCCGGCAGTTCCCCTGGGCGCCCCGAGTCGGCCAGGGCGGCAGCCAGGGCCGCGCGCGCGGCGGCGCGTGGATCGCCGCTGATGGGCGCCATACCGACGCCATAGGCGCCGCCCTCGTCACGGATGCCAAGCATGGCCAAGGCTCGGCCATCCTCGCCGTGCATGCCTTCTTCCGTCATCACCCCCAGGCAGGACGTGCAGCCTTGAACCTTGACCGAGCTTGGCAGTACGGCCAGCGCCGCAAGAAGTTCGTCGGCCGGGTAGGCCTCCGTGAAATAGATCAGCAGGTATTCCGGGTCGCTCCCGATGCGGGTGACCAGACTCGCCAGGGCAGCGTCGAACGCGGCCTGGGTGGCCCTTGCGGTACTCCACGAAGTGGCGATGTTCATCTCACACCTCCTTCAGGAAAGCCCTCGCGCAAGTCGCGAAGGCCGACCCCATCAACCATCGATCCAGTCGACTCGACTGTACACTGGATTCAGCGTTTGCGCTGTGCCGCCTTCTGGTGCCGGAATGCCTCGTGGATGGGTTCATGCAGCCGCAGGTCGTCGTCCCACGGCTTACCGCGGAAGTCGCGTACGCGACTCACGA
>LBIU01000202.1 GCA_000987445.1 Candidatus Accumulibacter adiacens
GACGACGGACTCGATGCAGCGCAGCACGAGATCTCCTCCATTGAAATTGACGATAACGGCGGAGATTTCCGGCCGCGCGCCTTCCGACGGAGCCATCGCAGTGCGGAGGGATGAGGAATCAGCGGGTGACAAGGACGATCAGCCAGGGGTTGAGCGCGCCGCGTCGAAGCGGTGCGAGAATGCGGGCGGACAAGAGATCGAAATATCCACGGATGGAAGCTTGCAGGATCTTGCCGACGAGGTAGCGCGAGGATTTCGAGTTCTCGGAGAACCCCCAGAAGTTGGCGGGTGGCAGGGTCTCTGCCTGGCGGCAACCGCCCTCCACGACAAAGGCACGATGATGGTCGTCAAAGGACTGCAGGAAGGGTTCGCTCGGCCTGTGAAACCGGGGAACGTGGCTGTGCTCGTTGCGCCGGTGAAACAGGTCGACCGGGCACAGCCGGTTGGGATTGGACAGCAGGATGTAGCCGCCTGGACGTACGACGCGGATCGTTTCAACGATGGCTCGGGCACGCTCTTCGGCGTAGTCTTTAGCCACGGTCTGACTGTCTCCGACGACGCCCACGTGCGGCAGGACGCAGTTGAGAAAGGCGAAGTCAAACTGCCCATCGCGGAAGGGCATGCATTGAACCGCAGCACGCGTATAAGCGCGCGGATTGCTCCGGTGTGCCCAGCTCTTGACGCGGTTGCCCACGTCAAAGCCGTGGCAACGGTAACCGAGGGCGTTGAGCATCTCGACATCGACCCCGACACCGCAGCCGATCGACAGCAACCGCAACGCGGCGCGGTCCGCGTCGGGAAACAGGTTTTCGAGCAACGGAGCCATGTAGTGCTCGATCATGTGGGCTCCGGTGCATTCCTCGCAGTTCCAGCGTTCGAGGTGGTCTTCGTCATCGAAGCCGCGAGCGACCTGGAGGTTGGCGATTCCGTCGGTAACGTCGTAACACCGCTCGCAACTCCCGCAACAGAGCTGATTGCCCGTGCGGGCCAGATCGCCGTGGCAGGTCGGACAGACCAGGAGGTCGAGGTCTGGCCCATCTGTGGTCGGGAGGTCGTGCGAAGCGTCCATCACAAGGCTGCGGTCCTTGCCGTGGCACGGAAATGAGCGCGATACCAGTCGATGGTCTCAATGAGACCTGCTTCGAGCGTTCGGGCGGGATGCCAGTCGATCATGGTGCGAACCTTTTCCGCGCTGAGATACTGTACCGGAATCTCCGTACTCGCTTCGCCCAGGACGACTGGAGTCAGGTCTGCCCGATCCATGAGGCGGAGCACCAGTTGAGTGATCTCGATCACCGACATAGGACATTCCTGGCTGAAATTGAAAGCGTGTCCCCAGAGGGCGTCGTCGTCCATGGCCTGGGCGAGGTCGAGGTAGCCTTCCGCAACATCGCGAACGTAGATGTAGTCCCGGATCATCGTGCCGTCGCTTCGCAAGACCGGCCGCTCGTCATGGAGAGCCGAGCGGATCGTTCCCGGCACAATTCTGCTGAAGTTGAGATCGCCACCACCGAAAAAGTTCGCGCAGCGGGTGATACAGACCGGTGTGCCGTAGGTGGCGTGAAAGGTTTGCGCAATCAGGTCGACGCAGCTCTTGGAGGTGGAGTACGGATCAAGACCCCGCAGGGGCATGGTCTCGACGTACGGCATTTGCTCGGAAATGCCGTAGGCCTTGTCACTCGAGGCGACAACGATGCGTTTGACCGTACCCACCTGGCGACAGGCTTCCAACACGGTCCAGCTACCGCGAATGTTGCT
>LBIU01000203.1 GCA_000987445.1 Candidatus Accumulibacter adiacens
CCAAGGCCAGAATTATGTCGACACAGAAAGCGTACACGAGGATAATGCCGTGCTTGGTATTATTGCGTGGACCCGACAAGCGGCGCCCGTATCAACCATAATCGCGAGAGTGTCAATTCTCGCCATGAATCACCGCAAAACACCAAGTGTTTTTTGGCCATTGAGGACCTCACGAATCTTCCTGCCGACCGCCAATATCAGCATGCCTCAAGCACGCATCGGAAGCCTCTGATGCCGCAACGCTTAGACTCACAGGCATGTCCGACGTCCATTGCCGCGCTTGCCGAGCCTCTTCCGTGCGAGACCTGCGACACGGGCCGCACGCTGGCGGCCAGAGATCTTGTCTGCCGTGACTTCCGCGACGCCTTGGGCAGCTTTGCAACCGGGGTGACCGTACTGACAGCGCTCACCGAGGATGGACAGGCGATCGGCGTGACCATCAGCTCGTTCAACTCCGTTTCGCTGGACCCGCCACTGATTATCTGGAGCCTGTCGGCCCACTCGCCGAGGCTTGAAGCCTTCCGTCGCGCAAGCCACTACGCAGTCAACGTGCTGACTGCCGATCAGCAAGGCATCTCCGACTGCTTCGCCTCCCCGGACAACAGCGACCGTTTCGAAGGCGTGGCGACGAGCCGCGGCATCGCCGGCATACCGCTCATCGAAGGCTGTTCGGCCTGGTTCGAGTGTGTCAACGAAGTGCAGCACCCAGGCGGCGACCATCTCGTCTTTCTGGGCCGGGTGCAGCGTTTTGCGCGCGGCAAGGCCAACGAACCCCTGATTTTTCATGGCGGCTGCTATCGCCAACTGCGCGGAGCTACGGATTGATCACGCAGAAAAATGAGGAGGCAATTTCTGGCCCCGCCCGCGCGGGGTCCGATTCCGCCGCACCCAAATCCGCCGGCAACGGTGAGGGGTGTGCCGGGCAAAGCAGGACGGTGAGCGCATAACTCGCCGGCGCAACTTCCTCTGTGGCCGGTCTTCCGACCGCCAACGAGAAACCATGGGTTTGTGAGATTCTCCCTTGACGGGCGGCTTACTGCCTGTTTCAATTGATTTTTTATTTTTTATAAAACAGTTTTACCCCAGGAGATGAGTATGGCAACGTACAGAGAGTTATTGGAGCAACGCGATTCCTTGGAACAGCAGATCGCCGAAGCGCGGCGCTCGGAAGTAGCGCAGGCAATCGCCCAGGTCAAGCAGCTGATTGCCGATTATGGCTTGACAGCCGCCGACTGTGGCTTCAGAGGCCTCGGCGCCCTGGCTGGAAAGACACGGACGACCGTCGCGGTAAAGTTTCGCGGCCCGAACGGTGAGACCTGGTCGGGACGCGGCAAGGCGCCGAACTGGCTGACCAGCCTTGAGGCCCACCAGGGTCGGCACCGGGACGAGTTCCTCGTCGCTCGCTAACGGGGCGCCCCGCGCCACTTGACGCCGGCACCCCACGCCCGATCAGGGCAGGGGTTTCCGGCTGCTTTCTTGCGCGCCGGATACTGTCCGCGTACTGCCCCGCTTTCCCCAACACTTTGGGCAAGGCAGCGTTGCGAAGTACCGGGACTGCCGCCTGTCCCGGACGGGCAGGGCTTGCTTGTCGGTCGCTTGTCAGCCGCTGCTCGATAGCCGCGAGCCCAACGAAGGCCTGAGCGCGCAGGGCTACGCGCCGCCGGGGCAGGTCCGCTCGGGGAGAGGGCTGTCGCGCCTGGCTTGGAAAACGTGTCGCAAGAAGCGCCATGAGTCGGGTACGATGCACCGGCGCACTCGAACTGCACACCAAGGCGCATCCATGAGAGGCCAAGAATGAATATCCTGGTAACGGGAGGCTGCGGCTATATCGGCTCGCACGCCTGTGTCGCCCTGCTGGCCGCAGGCCATGGCGTAACCGTCGTCGATGACCTGTCGAACAGTCGCTTCGAAGTTCTCGACCGCATTGCTCGAATCGCTGGCCAGCGGCCGGTCTTTTTCAAGGGCGATGTCCGTGACCGGACGCTCTTGCGGCAGGTCTTTGCCGCCTCGCCGATCGACGCGGTGATCCATTTCGCCGGCCTGAAAGCCGTTGGCGAATCGGTCGCCCAACCCTTGCGCTACTACGACTGCAATGTCGGCGGCGCGATCAGCCTCTGCGAAGTGATGGCCGAGAGCGCTGTGAAAACCCTGATCTTCAGTTCCTCGGCGACGGTCTATGGCGACCCGGCGTCGGTCCCCATCCGGGAAGATTTCCCGCGCTCGACGACCAATCCCTACGGCGCCAGCAAACTGATGATCGAAGACATCCTGGCCGACCTGGCGCAGGCCGATGCGCAGTGGCGAATCGCGCGTCTGCGCTATTTCAATCCCGTCGGTGCGCACGCCAGCGGCTTGATCGGCGAGGAGCCGAATGGCATTCCGAATAATCTGTTGCCGTACGTCGCCCAGGTGGCGGTCGGCGAACGCCGGCAGCTGAGCGTTTTTGGCAACGACTATCCGACGCCCGATGGCACTGGCGTGCGCGACTACATTCACGTCATGGATCTCGTCGAAGGTCACCTGGCGGCACTCGACTACCTGCGCGACAAGGGTGGCCTGTTGACCGTCAATCTCGGCACCGGCTGCGGTTACTCGGTACTGGACATGGTGCGCGCATTTGCAGCCGCAAGCGGCCGGCCGGTACCCTACGCCCTGGTGCCGCGGCGGCCTGGTGACATCGCTGCCTGCTACGCCGATCCGACGCTTGCTGCCGAGCTGCTGGGATGGCAAGCGCGGCGCGGCATCGACGAGATGTGCTGTGATGCCTGGCGCTGGCAGCAGCACTGCGCCAGGACCTGACCAAGCATCATGGCGACTTACGCAATCGGCGACATCCAGGGCTGCTTCGACTCGCTGCAGCAGTTGCTGGAAAAGTGCCGCTTCGACCCAGCCAGGGACCACGTGTGGTTCGTCGGCGATCTGGTCAACCGCGGCCCACGCTCATTGGAGACCCTGCGCTTCGTGCGTGACCTCGGCGCCGCCGCGACCACTGTTCTCGGCAATCACGATCTCTACCTGTTGATGGCCGCAGCAGGCTTCGACCGCCGCAACAAGGGCGATACGCTCGACGACATCCTCGATGCGCCCGACTGCGAGGAATTGATGGGCTGGCTGCGTCATCGCCCGCTGTGCCACCGTGAAGGCCCGTTCTGCCTGGTACATGCCGGACTGCTGCCGCAATGGACGGTGGACCGGGCGCGTGAACTGGCGGCGGAGGTCGAGGCCGTGCTCGCCGGTCCGACCTATCTCGATTTCATGGCCAATATGTGGGGCAGCGAACCGGCAGCGTGGTCGGACGACCTGGAAGGGTGGCCGCGCTTGCGGGTGATCGTCAATGCCATGACCCGCATGCGCTTCTGCACCGCCGATGGGGTCATGGACTTCAAGACCAAGGGCGAGGTCGGCGGCGCCCCGCCCGAGCTGATGCCGTGGTTCGAGCTACCGAACCAACGCAGCGCCGACGACGTGCTGGTCACCGGTCACTGGTCGGCGCTCGGCCTGAAAATCGAACCCAATCTGCTGGCCCTCGATTCCGGTTGCCTCTGGGGCCGCCATCTGACCGCCATTCGCCTTGAAGACCGCGAGCTCTTCCAGGTCGACTGCGCATTTGGGGAAGCCCGAAGCTGAGCTGATCGTCGCCGCGCGCGCTGCTTGCCCTTGAAACCGCGGCCAGCCGCGCGGCCGCCTGCTAGAATCCCTGGAGAACTTGCCTCGGGAGAAAGCCATGCACCTCGAACGACACGCGCGATACGCCGGCAGACAGTTCTGGAGACAAGGCGGCCAGGCGCGAATGCTGGCGATTGTCGCGGCGGTGATTGCGGCGCTTGCGGTCTTCCTGGCCATTGGCTATTCGCCAAGCGAAGAACCGGATGCGACGACGGTGGGCGTGCGCTTCGAGGTGGTCGATGGCGCGCATCGCGAACTCGACGGCTCGCCGGCGCTGGCGCTGTCGTTCAGCCTGCCTCTCGACAGCAAGCGCAACTACGACAAGTTCGTCCAGGTCCTGGAAATGCCGGCCGCGGCGAAAGCCAGCACGGCGCACGGCGACGGCAGCGTGGACGACGCGGAGGACGGCGACCGCTCGACGCAAACCAGCAGCAGCACCTCAGCCAAGGACACCCAACTCGAAGGCGGCAAGCCCGTGACCGGCGCCTGGGTCGTCGGCGAAAACCCGCATCTGCTGTTTTTCCCGCATATCAAGCCACAGGTGCGCTACGTGGTACGCGTCCAGCCGGGTCTGACGGCCGGCAACGGCAGCAAACTCGACCAGGAAGCGCGCTTCTCGATTCTTACGGCAGCCGTTCCACCGGCCTTCTACTTCGCCAGCCGCGGCATCGTTCTGCCAGCGGCGCAGAACGGTGGCCTGCCGGTGACCACGGTCAATGTCCCGGAAGTGGACATCCAGTTCCTCAAGGTCAAGCCGGATCAACTGCCCCGCTTCCTCGAAAAAGTCCTTGCCCGTGGGACGAGCAGCAGCGAAGAGTCGGGCGATGATGATGATGACCGCGGCGACCCCTATTACGACCGCGGCACACGCCTCAAGGGCGCAGTCAGCTACTGGGATCTCGATCAGTTGCACAAGCTGACTACCAGCGCCTTCGTCGGCCGCTTCCTGACCGAACAGCAGGCTGATCGCCGCCGCGTCACCTTCATCCCCGTAGAGCGAATCCCGGCGCTGCGCGAACCCGGCGTCTACGTGGCGGTAATGTCGCAACCGAATCGCTTCCGTGGCGACTACCAGACGACTTACTTCTACGTCAGCGACCTCGGCCTGCACCTTCGCCAATACGCCAGTGGCGCGGACGCCTACATCAGTTCGCTGACCGACGGCAAGGCGCGCTCGGGTGTCGAAGTGAGCTGGGTCGATAAGCAGGGCAAAATCCTGGCCCGCGCCGCGAGCGACGCCGACGGCCGCGTCAGCTTCGCCGAGAAACCAGCCGGCGCGCGGGTGCTGATGGCCAGAGACGGCGAACAGATGTCGCTGATCACGCTGCGCGAAGCGGCCCTCGACCTCGCCGAGTTCGATATCGCCGGCATGCCCTACGTGCCGCTGCGCCTTTTCGCCTACAGTGGTCGCAACCTCTACCGGCCGGGCGAACACTTCGAGGTCTCGGTGATGGCCCGCGATGCCGACGGCCATCCCGTACCCCCACAGCCGATCCAGGCGATTCTTCGCCGTCCCGACGGCAAGGCACAGTGGACGGCCACCTGGCAGCCCGACCCGGCCTTCGCCGGCTACTATCAGCGCGCCATCGAACTGCCGGTCGACGCCGCCACCGGCTCCTGGCAACTCGAACTGCGCGCCGACCCGGCGGCCAGAATGGCCAGCACGAGCATGGCTTTCGCCGTCGAGGAATTCCTGCCGGAAAGAATGAAGCTCGAGTTGAGCACCGCCAGCGAGAGGCTGAGCAACGAGACCGCGACCTGGGCGATCGACGTCAGCGGGCGCTACCTGTACGGGGCGGCAGCTGCCGGAAACGCGCTGGTCGGCGCGGTGACCAGCGAACGCAACCGCAATCCGCTGGTGCAGAAGCTGCCGGGATTTGTTTTCGGCGACGCCGACGAGGACAGCGTCAAGTCGCGCAGCGAACTGCCGGCAACGAGCATGGATGAAAATGGCCAGGCGGCCATCGAGGTCGACCTGGAGGCGGTCATTGAGCGGCGTTCGCCGTTCACCGTGCGCGCGACGCTGAGCCTGCTCGAAAGCGGCGGCCGACCGGTGATCCGCAGCATCGAACGCGTCTTCTGGCCGGCGCCGGTCCTCGTTGGACTGCGGCCGATGTTCGTCGGCGACTACGCGCGCGAGGGCGCGCCGGCCGAATTTGAAGTCGTGCGCGCCACTGCCGACGCCGCCCTGGTCGCCGGAACGGCACTGCCGGTCCGGCTCTTCCGCGAGGATAGACACTACTATTGGCGCTTCGACGACCAGCGTGGCTGGCATTCGGGTTTCACCGAGGGCAACGAGCTGGTGGCCACCACCCAGGTCTCGGTGCCTGCCGGCGGACGCGGCAGGCTGAGCCTGCCGGTCAGGTACGGCCGCTATCGCGTCGAGGTTTTCGACCCCGAAACCGGCCGGACGACCCGCTTCCGCTTCTATGCCGGCTGGTCGGCCAGGGACGACGAAACGCAGGGCGTACGCCCCGACCGGGTGACGCTCAAGCTCGACAAGCCCGCCTACCTGGCCGGTGAAACGGCGCGTCTGACGATCACCCCGCCGCACGCCGGCGAAGCGCTGGTCACCGTCGAGGGCGAACGCGGGCTGTGGGCACGTCGCCTGACGATCGGCGCCGACGGCGGCACCATCGCCATCCCGATCGACAAGACCTGGCAACGGCATGACCTTTACGTCGCGGTGATGGTCTTGCGGCCCGGCGGCAAGGACGAAAAAGTGACGCCTGCGCGGGCACTCGGCCTGGTGCACCTGCCACTCGATCGCGGCAGCCGCAAGCTGGCGGTGAGCCTCGAAGCGGCACCGAAGATGGAACCCGAACAGCCGCTGAAGGTGAAGATCAGCGTTCCCGAAGCCAAGGGGCAAAAAACCTTGCTGACGCTTTCGGCGGTCGATGTCGGCATCCTCAACATCACCCGTTTCGCCAGCCCGGATCCATTTGCCTTCTTCTTTGCCAAACTGCGTTACGGCGCCGACGCCTACGACATCTACGGCCGCGTCATCGAAAAGATGGCCGGCGACCGCGGCAAGCTCAAGTTCGGCGGCGACGCCGGGCCGCAGCCAACGCGCAGCCTGCCCAAGAAAGTACGCCTGGTCGACCTCTTCAGCGGCCCGGTGATGCTCGACGAAAACGGCCAGGCGGAGGTTTCGCTAGCGGTCCCCGATTTCAACGGCAGCCTGCGGCTGATGGCCGTCGCCGCCAGCGGCGAACGCTTCGGCTGGCAGGAAGCCGAAGTCACCGTCGCCGCACCGCTGATCGTCGAACTGGCCACACCGCGCTTCCTTTCGGTCGGCGATCGCGCCGTGCTGGCGCTCGATGTGCAGAATCTGGCCGGCAGCGCACAGCAGATCAGCCTCGCGGTCAGCAACAGCGACGGCCTGCTGATCCAGGACGG
>LBIU01000204.1 GCA_000987445.1 Candidatus Accumulibacter adiacens
CGTGCTCTGCAAGCCTACTTCGGCACGCAGGCTGCGCGCGCCGCAGTCACCGCCGCAGTCGAGTCCGAAAAAGCCAGCCGCGAAAGCCTGACTGCCGCTGAGGTTCGTTACCGCATCGGCGCCGGCACGCCGGCTGACCGTCTGCAGGCGCAGACCGCCTGGTCGCAGGCAACGCTCAACCGCATTCGCGCCGAGGGCCTGCTGCGCAGCAGCCTGGGCAGACTGGCCAGGGTCATGGGGCTGGACGCCAACCATCCACTGCGCCTCGACGAGATCCCTTCGACGATCCCCGACGCCGGCTTCGACCGCGAGGTCGCAGCGCTGATCGACGAAGCGCGGCTTCGGCGCCCGGAGTTGAAGGCCGCCGAAGCCGAATTGAAAGCCGCGCAATCGGGCGTCGAATACGCGCGCGCGACAGGCCGGCCGACCATCTCGGTGAGCGCCGGTCCGCAATGGGAGGATCTCGGCGGCCTGTCCAGCCACGGCAACTCGATCGGATTGAGCATCCAGCTGCCGATCTTTTCGGGTTTTTACACCCGCTACCAGGTACGCGCCGCCGAAGCGCGCAGCGAGGTTCAGGCCGCCCGCCTCGACAACACGCGCCAACAGGTGGCGCTGGACGTCTGGGAGAGCTACCAGAGCCTGAGCACCGCCAGCCAGACGATCAGGACCAGTGCCGACCTGCTGGCCAGCGCCGAGCAGTCAGAACGCGTTGCCCTCGGGCGCTACAAGGCCGGCGTCGGCAACATCCTCGATGTCCTCAACGCGCAGAGTGCGCTCGCTGCGGCGCGCCTGCAGCGCATTCAGGCGATGCTCGACTGGCACGTTTCACGCGCCGCCCTGGCCCGGGCCATCGGCATTCTCGACAGCCAGCAGCTGCCCTCGGTCAGCGGCGAACAGGAATCCCGCCGGCCATGAAGGTCTCCCCCGGAAAATCGGCCATCGTGCTGCTGCTCCTCGTGCTGCTTGCCGGCGGCGCGTACTGGCAACGCCAGAGCGCCGCCCTGTCGCCGGAACAGCGCTACAAGCTGCAAGCCATCGAGCGCGGCGACATCACCCAGACGGTATCGGCCAACGGCACGCTCAACCCGGTGGTGCTGGTCAATGTCGGTACGCAGGTTTCCGGAACGGTGACCAGGCTGTATGTCGATTTCAACGACAAGGTGGAGAAGGGGCAGGCACTGCTGGAACTCGACGACTCGCTGCTCGCCGCCCAGGCCCGGCAATCGGCGGCCAACGTGCGCAACGTCGCCGCAGCGCTCGACCTGGCGCGCGCCAACGAAGCGCGCATGCGGGCACTGTTCGCGCAGGAGTATGTTTCGCGCCAGGAACTCGAACAGTCGATCCAGGCGCGCCGCTCGAGCGAGGCGCAACTGGCGCAGGCCAGGGCGGCCGCCGACAAGGATCAGGTCAATCTCCGCTACACGACGATCCGCTCGCCGGTATCCGGCGTCGTCGTCGACCGGGTCGTTGACCTTGGACAGACGGTCGCCGCCAGCCTGCAGACGCCGACGCTGATCAAGATCGCCCAGGATCTGTCCGAAATGCGCATCGACTCGAGCTTCGCCGAAGCCGACATCGGCAAGATCAGGGAGGGGCAAGCGGTACGCTTCACCGTCGATGCCTTTCCGGAACGCAGTTTCGAGGGCCAGGTGCAGCAGATTCGCCTCAATCCGACCACCCAGCAGAACGTCGTCACCTACAACGTGCGGGTCTCGCTCTCCAACCCCGAACACATCCTCCTGCCCGGAATGACCGCCTATGCCAGTATCGCCGTCGCCAGCCGCGAGGATGCCCTGCTCGTCCCCAACGCCGCACTGCGCTTCAAGCCGGCCGCGGAAGTCGGTGGCAAGCCTGCAGCGCCGGCAGCCAAGGACAGCCAGGCGAACGGCAACGCCAATGGCAAGGAGCGCAAGCGCGACGGCGAGCCCGGCATGAGCGCGGGCACGGCATACGTCATTGACCAGGGCAAGCTGAAGGCCGTCAGCGTCCGACTCGGGATCACCGACAACCGCAATAGCGAGATCCTCGGCGGCGACCTCAAGGCCGGCGAGCGGGTGGTCGTCGGCGAGAACCCGCTCAACGCGGGCGGCAGGCCAAGCAGCGTCGGATGGCGTTTGTTCTGATGTCGTCGCCGCTGATTCGCACCCTTGGACTCGGCAAGTCATACGACACGGCGGCCGGACCGTTCCCGGCGCTCATGGGCGTCGACCTCGACATCGACGCCGGCGAATTCGTGGCCATCATGGGCCAGTCGGGATCGGGCAAGTCGACCTTCATGAACCTGCTCGGCTGCCTCGACACGCCGAGCAGCGGCGACTATTTTCTCGTCGGCCGCAACGTCGGCCATCTTGGCCAGGACGAACTGGCATCCCTGCGCAACCGCTCCATCGGCTTCGTCTTCCAGGGTTTCAATCTACTGCAACGGATGACGCTCGCCGACAACGTCGCCCTGCCGCTGGTCTACGCGGGCGTCGACCGCGAGCAACGACGCCAACGTGCGCAACAGGAGTTGGCTCGCGTCGGCCTCGCCGCCTACGCCGAGTCGCTGCCGAGCCGCATCTCCGGCGGCCAGCAACAGCGCGTGGCGATCGCTCGCGCCCTGGTCAACGCGCCGCAACTGATCCTTGCCGACGAACCGACGGGCAACCTCGATAGCCATACCAGCGAAGAAATCATGCGCTTGTTTGCCGCGCTCAACGGACAGGGGATGACCATCGTCCTGGTCACCCACGAGGCCGATATCGCGGCTTGCGCGCGGCGACAGGTGCGCTTCCTGGACGGGCGGATCGTCAGCGACGTCGCCACACCTGCTGAAGTGCTCGACGAATGCTGAAGGCGATGCTCGGCGAAGCCTGGCGGGCGATGGGCGCCAACCGTCTGCGTACCGCGCTGACCATGCTTGGCATGGTCATCGGCGTCGGCGCGGTGGTAATGATGATGGCCATCGGCCAGGGCGCCCAGTACGCGGTGGCGCAGACGATCAGCACCATGGGCAGCAATCTGTACATGCTGATCTCCGGCTCGACCAACGCCGGCGGCCTGCGCAGTGGCGGCGGCGGTGGCCCGTCGCTGAAGGTCGCCGACGCCGAGGCGATCGCCGAACTCGCTGGCGTCAGCCGGGTGGCACCCCTGCATTACGGTCGGCAGCAACTGGTCCATGGTGCGAACAACTGGAACGCGACGGTGGTCGGCACGACACCCGCCTATTTCGACGCCCGCTCATGGTCGGTCAGCAGCGGTTACCCTTTCAGCGACTCGGATGTCCGTTCGGCGACCCGCGTCGCGCTGATCGGCCAGACCACCGCCGACAACCTGTTCGGCAGCGACGATCCCGTAGGCAAGACCATTCGCATCCAGCAGAGTCCCTTCCTGGTGATCGGCGTCCTTGGCAAGAAGGGGCAGAACCTCGACGGCCGCGATCAGGACGATACCGTGGTCATTCCTCTGAGCACCGCGCAGCGCAAGGTATTCGGCACGCCATTTCAGGGCTCGGTGCGGCTGGTCATGGTCCAGGCGGCTTCAGCCGAAGAGATGCCGGCTGTCGAAAGGCGCATGATCGACCTGCTCCGCCAGCGACATCGCCTGCGCGATGGCCAGGACAACGATTTCTACGTGCGCAACCTGACCGCCGCGGCCGACTCGGCCGCCGAAACGACGCGCGTGATGTCGCTGCTGCTCGGTGCCATCGCCTCGGTATCGCTACTGGTTGGGGGCATCGGCATCATGAACATCATGCTCGTCTCGGTGACCGAGCGGACCCGCGAAATCGGCATCCGCATGGCCGTCGGCGCCCGCCAGCGGGACATCCTCAGCCAGTTCCTGCTCGAGGCACTGATCATCTCGGTCGCCGGCTGCCTGATCGGCCTGCTGCTCGGCGTTGCCGGCGCACTGCTGGTGAACGCCATCACCGATATGGTGATCGTCATCTCGGGTGGCTCGGTACTGGTCGCTTTTGGCGTCGCAGCCGGCATCGGCATCTTCTTCGGCTTCTACCCCGCGCGCCGGGCCGCGGCGCTCGACCCCATCGACGCGCTTCGCCACCAATAGGCTTCAAGCGGCTTACAGGCTACAATCCCTGGTCCGAAATGACCGTGAGACCCTGCCCATGCCCATCTACGCAATCGGCGCCCGACGCCCACAAATCGACCCGCAAAGCTGGGTTGCCCCGACGGCGATCGTCATTGGTGACGTCCGCCTGGCAAGAAACGCGTCGATCTGGTGGAACGCCACGCTGCGCGGCGACAACGATCCAATCAGCATCGGCGAAAACAGCAACATCCAGGACAACTCGGTGCTTCACACCGACGAAGGCGTGCCGCTGACCATCGGCCGCAACGTCACCGTCGGCCACCTGGTCATGCTGCACGGCTGCAGCATTGGCGACGGCTCGCTGATCGGCATCGGTTCGGTGCTGCTCAACCATTCGGTGATCGGCAAGGGCTCCATCGTCGGTGCCAACACGCTGATCCCGGAAGGCAAGGTCTTTCCCGATCATTCGCTGATCGTCGGCTCGCCAGGAAAAGTGGTTCGTCAACTCAGCAGCGAGGAAGTTGCTCGCCTGGCGCACAGCTCAGAACACTATGTCAGCAACTGGCAACGCTACGCGCGCCAACTCGAGGCGCTGTAGTCGAGACTGCCCGCCTGCCGCCGCGTCGCCGGAAGATCGAGGGGCCCCGCCCAGCGAGCGAATCGGGTACAGTGCTGACGACCAGCAGGCAAAGTGGCCCAGCCGACGGCGCTGACATGCCCTTGCCCACCGCCCGCGGCCCTCTTGGCGCAACACGAAAGGAACACTGATGGGAACTCGTGTCGAAACGAGACCTATTGATCAGGCGCTGGCCAGCGAGTTGCAGGCAATCGTCGGCGACGACCACCTGTGCACCAACAGCGACGATCTCGACCGCTATTCGCGGTGCACCATCCCCTGGCAAAGCCGCTGCGCAGCGGTGGTCTTCCCGGGCTCTGCCGAAGAGGTTGCCGCGGTCGTCAAGATCGCCGCCAGGCACCGAATGCCGGTGTGGCCATCGAGCAAGGGCCGGAACTGGGGTTACGGGACGACCCTGGCGATCGACGACGGTGCGCTGGTGATGATTCTCGAGCGCATGAATCGCGTTCTGGAAGTCAATGAAGAACTTGCCTACGCGGTCATCGAGCCGGGCGTCACCTACGAGCAATTCAACGCTCACCTGCGCAGCAAGGGCTACCCGTTGTGGATCGACTGCACCGACGGTTCCGGACAGGGAAGCGTCATTGGCAATGCGCTTGAACGTGGCATCGGCGAGACCCCCTACGGCGACCACTTCGGCAATTTGTGCGGCCTGCAGGTGGTACTCGCCGACGGCGAACTGGTGCACATCGGCGGCGCCGTACAGGGCTTGAAGACCTGGCACACGCACAAGTGGGGAGTCGGCCCCTACCTGGAGGGGCTGTTTACGCAATCCAACCTTGGCATCGTCACGCGAGCCGGCATCTGGCTGATGCCGCGACCCGAATGCTACAACTCCTTCGTCTATGAAATCCGCGACGAACGACACCTGCCGAAGGTCCTCGACGCTTTTCGTCGCCTGGCGCTGACCGGCGTGGTCAACACCAAGCTGCACATGATCAACGATTTCGTGTCGATGACCATCCTGACGCAGCGCGTCAGCGAGCAGGTTCCGCAGGACGGGCCGCTGCGCGACGCCGATCTGGCCGCCTTGCGCAAGAAGTACGGCGTCTCGCCCTGGAACTGCGCCGGCGGCATCTACGGCACCCGCGGCCAGGTCAGGCTGCAGCGCTCGCTGCTGCGCGCCGCCCTGGCGCCGTATGGACGCCTGATCTTCATCTCGGACCGCCTGCTGCCCTTCCTGGAAGGACTCATCGAGCGGGCCTGGAAGAGCGACTTCTTTCGTCGCCTGGTTGAAATCGGCGCACGAACATCGCTGCCGGTCCTCGAATCGGCGCCTTACGTACACAAGATCCTGCAAGGCATCCCGACCGAATACTTCGTCAAACACGCCTATTACCGTTACCGCCGGCCGCGGCCAGCGCAGGACGTGCAGCCGGCGCGCGACCGCTGCGGGCTGATCTGGTTCGCGCCGATCCTGCCGTTCACCAACGACCACGTCTGGCCGTTTCTCGAGGCCTGCAAGCAGCGCTTCGCCGCGCACGGCTTCGACTTCTACGTCGCCATGCTGCTCATGAACCCGCGCTCGGTGGTCTGTCTGATGGCCGTGATCTACGACCGTGAAGACGCCGACGAAACGGCGCACAGCCAGCAGCTCTACGACGAACTCCTGGCCCTGATGCGCGAGCGGCAGTTCCAGCAATATCGCGCCGGCCTGCAAAGCTGGGGCGAACTGTTCAAGGACGCGCCGGAAATGCAGCACCTGAATGCCAGGATCAAGGCCGCCCTCGATCCTGACAATGTCCTGGCCCCGGGACACTATGGCGTCGACCGCTAGTGCCCTTCGCGGGCGCCGGCGCGCGCAACAGTGCTCGGGCGCCCGCGCACGACAATCGCGCACCGACTCGCCGAAGTGATGGCCGAAAGACCGACCATCCTGTTCATGGCCGATGCGGTGACCCTGGCGCATGTGGCCCGCCCCTGCGCCCTGGCCAAGCGCCTCGACCCGGCACGATTTTCCGTCGCCCTGGCCTGCGACCCGCGTTACCAGAACTTTCTCAGCGCGCTGGACTTTCCGACCCTGCCGCTGGCGTCGCTCGCCAGCGAACGCTTCCTGCAGGCCGCCGCAAGCGGCAAGCCGCTCTACGACACCCAGACGCTGCGCAACTATGTACGCGACGACCTGGCCCTGCTCGCAGCGGTACAGCCGGCAGCCGTCGTCGGCGACCACCGGCTATCGCTGTCGGTCAGCGCCCGCGTCGCCGGCGTCCCCTACCTCAGCGTGATCAACGCTTACTGGAGCCCTTACACGCACCGCCGGCTATTGCCGGTGCCCGATCTGCCGATCACTCGCTGGTTTGGCACGGACCTCGCGCAGGCCATGTTCCGCCTGGCCTGGCCGTTCGCCTCCGCGTGGCATAGCCTTCCCCTGAACCGCGTGCGCCGCGACTACGGCCTACCCGATCTCGGGCGAGATTGGTTTCGCGCCTACACCGATGCCGACCGCACACTTTACGCCGATGCCAGCGAACTGGTACCGACCACCGCGCTGCCGACCAATCACTCGTACCTGGGTCCGGTGCCGTGGTCGCCGGCCGTGCCGCTGCCGAGCTGGTGGGACGACCTCCCGGACGACCGCCCGCTGATCTACGCGACCATGGGCAGCTCGGGCGACCCGGCGGTCCTGGAACTGATCCTCGCCGCGCTCGCCGAGCTGCCGATCACGGTGCTGGCGACGACCGCCGCGCGCGTGCTGCGTGCAGCGCCGCCAGCAAATGCGCGCCTGGTCGACTACGCGCCTGGCGAGCAACTCGCGGCCCGCGCCAACCTGATGATCTGCAACGGCGGCAGCCTGACCGTCTATCAGTGTCTGAGCGCCGGTAAGCCGTTGATCGGCATCGCCTCGCACATGGACCAGCACCTGAGCATGTGCTACGTCGAGCAGGCCGGCGTCGGCAAGCTGCTGCGCAGCGACGAGCTGACCGCGCCGACGTTGCGACAGGCCGTCATGCGCCTGCTCGCCGACCAGCCGATGCAGCAGCGGGCGCGGACGCTGTCGCACGCGCTGGCAGACTACGACCCAGCGGCGCACCTGAGCCGCATCCTTGAAGAGGTCTGCGGACATGCTGAGCATTGACGAAATTGCCGGCAAGCACTGGGAATGTCTGGTGATCGGGACCGGCATCGGCGGCGGCACGCTCGGGCACGCGCTGGCCGCCGCCGGCAAGGACGTGCTGTTCCTCGAAAAAGGGCGCGCCGCCTTCCTCCACGACGATACGCTGCGCGGCAGCTACCCGGAGTTGAGCTTCCGCCGGATGGCCGTCGCGTCGCCGCGCAACGCTTCGCAACTGGCGCAAGCGGGGCGCTGCTACGACGAAATTCGTGACGGCAAGAACCGCTTCGTGCCATTCATCGGCTGTGGTACCGGTGGTTCGAGCGCGCTCTATGGCATGGCCATGGAACGTTTCTTACCCGGCGACTTCGCGCCACCTGGCGGCCCTGATCAACGGTGCCGGGACTTACCCGGCACCGCCTGGCCGCTGAGCTATGCCGACCTGCTGCCCTGGTACCGGAAAGCAGAACGCCTGTACCGCGTTCGCGGCTGCCGCGACCCCTTGCGTGGCAGCGACAGCGACCTGTTGCCACCACCGCCGCTGAGTGCGCAGAATGCAGAGCTGTACGCGCACTTCGCCGGCCAGGGATTACACCCCTACCAGTTGCCGCTGGCCTGCGAATCGCTCCCCGGCTGCGCATGCTGCCAGGGCTATCTCTGCAGCAGGTCCTGCAAGAACGACGCCTCCCGGATCTGCGTCGAACCGGCTGTCCGCGAGCACGGCGCCAGCCTCCTCGAGCAATGCGAAGTCATCGCCCTGGAAGCGACGGCGACCTGCGTCAGCGGCGTGATCTGTCGCTACCGACAGCAGACCCTGACCCTGCGTGCCGAACGGATCGTCCTGGCTGCAGGCGCGCTGCTCACACCGGCGTTGCTCCTGCGCTCGAGGTCGGCGCACTGGCCGCAGGGTCTGGGCAACGCCTCGGGGCTGGTCGGGCGAAATCTGATGCGCCATTTCGTCGATCTGCACCTGGTTTTCACGCGCAGCAGCGGTGCCAACCCGCTCAAGGAGATCGGCCTCAGCGACTTCTACCAGACCGCGGAAGGCAAACTCGGCAGCCTGCAGTCCTTCGGCCTCCTGCCGCCGGCGCCGATCCTGGCGGCGACGCTGGCCAAGGACGTGGATAACGCTGCACCATGGGCTTCACCGCTGCTGGCGCTCATTCGCCCCCTGCTCCCGGCGGTGCTGTCACGGCTGTTCGCTCGCGGCGTACTGCTGGCGGCGATCATGGAAGATCTGCCGGCACCCGGCAACCGCGTCGTCGCCGGCCCACCACTGGCCATCGAGTACCGCCCTCAGGCCGAAGATCTGCGCCGCCTGCAGGCTTTCCGGAAGCACGTGCGACACGTCCTCAAACCCTATCGCGTGCTCAGCCTCCATCAGGCCGAAAAGAATTCGATGCTGGCCCACGTCTGCGGCACCTGCCGTTTCGGCAAGGATCCGGCGAGCAGCGTTCTCGATCCAGACAATCGCGCGCACGGTCTCGACAACCTCTACATCGTCGATAGCTCGTTCTTCCCTTCCAGTGGCGGTACCAATCCGGCACTGACCATCGCCGCGAACGCGCTACGCGTCGCCGACCACCTTCTCCAAAACCGTTAGACGGAGACCTCCAGTGCGCCAAGACATGCGCGGCAACGCGGCCACACCGCCGGCGATGATTTCATCGACCCGGCGAAATTCCCTGTTTCGCCTGACGCTGAGCAGCGAAATCCTGATCGCCGCCAGTCCGCAGCGGATCTGGGACATCATCACCGACTTCCCAGCCTATGGCTGTTGGAACCAGGCGATACCCAGCGCCAGCGGTGAAGCGACCGCCGGCAGCGTGCTGCGGGTGGTGATCCACTGGCCTGGGCTGAAACGAAGCAACTATGAGCTTGACGTGCTGAACGCCAGCCCGGCGCACGAGCTACGCTGGCTGGGTCATTTCGGAATCAAGGGGTTGATGGACGGCGACCACCGCTTCCTGCTCGAAGCGGCCGGCGCGGACTCCACCAGGCTTACCCAGACCGAGTGTTTTTCCGGTGCGCTGATTCCTTTGTTCGCCCCTTGGTTGCGCGACAACGTCCTCAGTGGCTTTGATCAGATGAACCGGGCGTTGAAAGCACGCGCGGAACAGCTGGCCACGGCTGGCCCGAGGCGCGAATCCGGGCGCTCCGAAAACAGCGATATATGAACAAAGCCCCGAGCGGCTCAGCTGCTGCGCGGGGCCAGATCAGACCGTCGCAGCGCGTATCGGCACCGCCGGCATCCCGCCCCAGGTCTCGCCCGGTGGCACGTCACTGCCGGCCTTGAGTACCGAACCCGGAAGAATGACCGCGCCAGCGCCAATCCTGACGCCGGGCATCAGGATGCAGCCGACGCCGACGGTCGCCCCCTCCCCGACGCGTACCGTACGCAGGACAAAGCGGTCTTTGGCCATGGCATGGGAGGTGACCAGGCAACCCTCGCCAAGCACGCAGCCGTCCTCGAGGACTGTCAGTCGCGGATCGAGGATCTTGCCGGCGACGGCCACCTGCCGGCCGACGCAGGCGCCAAACGCGGCGTAGAAACCCGCCCGGGCAAACACCGGAAAGAACAGCGACAACGCGACCTTGCCCAGTTCGCCGACAACATGCTGCACTTTCCAGAGCGTGAACTGGGGATCGTCAAGCGCGTATTCGCCCTCGCGCAGCGGTAAACGCGCCGCCAGGACAGCCAGCAGGACGGCGGTGAAGCCCCCATAAGCCAGCGCCAGCAGAGCCAGCAGGGCGATCGCAGCGAAGGCGCCGAGAAGCGAAGTCAGCCAGTCGTGCGCAGCCCACAAGGTCAGAGCCGTCACGGCGACGATCAGGCCGATCAGGCTGCCGGAATAGACGTAGTCTTTGGCGTTGGTTTCCATCTCCGGCGATGATACACGCGCCGCCACAAAAAAAGAAAGGGGGCCGCCGGCCCCCTCTGCGCTCAGACGTGACCGCCTTTGCTTAGCTATTGCGCTTCCGGCCGATCACACCGGCGAGACCAGCCAGGGCAAGGCCCAGCAGCGCCAGCGAACCGGGCTCCGGAACGAAGGAGGTGCTCGCGTCAGCCTGGAATTGGAAGTTCATCCCGGTCAGACCATTGATCGCACCAATGCCCGACAACAGGTCTCCGTTCTTGGTCGGATCGCTACTGAATCTGGCGGACGGATTGATCTGATTGAACGGTGTCCGAAGGTTGGTGGACACCAGGCCAAACGTCAGTTCCACGCCCTGAGCAAGATCGGGAAAATAATTCGGATCGGCATAATCAATGACGAACGTGATGTCGCCACCGCCGTTACCGGTCAGCGTTGTAACACCCGGGTAGTTGTTGGCGCCGGCCTGGTCAAAATTAGCGAACGGACCACCCGGGCCCAGCGGAGAGGTGACGGTGAAGGTCGTACCGATCGCCGTGACGCGACCCTTGAGAACGTTCAAGGCACCAGGAGTCGCCGAGGTGAAACCAAGGCCGGTCAGGTTGTCGCCCAAAGCCATCTGCAGGTTCATTTCGACGAAGTTGGTCGGCTCCGCCGGATCAAAGCCAAAGGTCGCCGAGCAGGCGGGACCGAATGGGCAAGAGCCAAAGATGCCGGTCACGACCTCGCCATAACCTGCGGCAAAGGTGAAGAACTTGCCGGAACCGCCGTTGCTGTAGAGGATGGTGTTATCAAGCTGCGTCACCGCGGCCAAGTTGGCCTGGTAGAGGTCGATGACCTTGGTTCCGACACCCGCACCCAGCGAAGGAACACCGCCACCGAGCGCGAGAACGTTACCCGGCGCCTGGTCAATCACGGATGCCCCGGAAAGCGCGCCGGCACCGAAACCGTTACCCAGCGGATTGAACGTGAATTCGATCGAACCAGCGTGCGCCGCACCGGCCAAGCCTGCGCCAAGTGCTATTGCACCTGCTACTACTTTTTTGTTGAACATCTCAGTACTCCTGTCGAGTGGTTACAAGAAACATCTGGCATTCACTACAATTTTTCTGGGCTGTTCGCCCGTTTCTTGTTGGGCGTGCTCTAATTAAGCAATCGCCGTGCCTGACTTCATTGGAAACCTGTACTAGCCTGTTATAAAAGGAATTGTTTTTTTACAGCGGCCATTCTCACGGCTATCGACGCCCCTCCGATAGGACACGTGTAAAATTTTTCGACACTCCCTGCGCCCCCCGCTGGCACCCGAGCCGCAGCGCCGCCTGTCTCGTCGAGCGGCCGGCCAGGACCGGAGAAATCAGTAGTTCTGCCGCAGCGCATCGACGACGGCGATTTTCCCGACGCGCCAGGCGGGTAACAGCGAGGCCAGGATCGTCGCGCCCATGCCAACGCCAAAGGCCATCAGGACAACTCCCGGCACGACGCGGATGTACGCGGTGTAGCCGATGTTGGCGTTTGGCGGTGGCGGCATGGGTATCCCAAGTGCGGAAATCGCAAACGCCAGCGCGACCCCAAGCGCCACCCCGAGCAAGCCGCCACAAATCCCGAGAAACACGTTCTCGATGACCAGCAGGCGAAAAACCTTGCCTCCCCGGTTGCCCAACGCCATCATCGTCCCGAACTCTCCGACACGTTCGAAGGCGCTCATATTCACACTGTTGGCGACACTGAGCAACACCAGCACGAGAATGATGAGCTGCAGAACGCCAAACTGGCGCTCGTAGAGAGCGACCGCACCCTCGTACAGCTCATTGAGCTCGGTCCACCCCATGACCTCAAAGTAGCCGAGGTCGAGCTGGTCCTTCAAGGCAGCCAGGACGCGTGCCGTGTCCTCGGTTCGCTGCAACGACAGTACCAGTGTGTTGGCACCCTGCGTCGCCAGCGAGTCCTGCGCCGCGGCGAGCGGAATCCGCACAGCACGGGCGTCGAAGTCCGAAGAAAAGCTCTGGAAGCTACCGACGACGGTCAGTTCCATGCTGTTCAGCGCGCCATCAGCGGTGGTCAGCAGCAAGGTGACCGGATCTCCCGGCTGCAATTGCAGCGCCTGCGCAACGCCATCGCCCAACAGGATGCCGCTAGGGTCGTCGCCGGAAAGCTGCCTGCCGGAGGTGATCTGGAGCTGGCTGCCGAGCCTTGCCTCCCGGTCCGGCTCAACGCCTTCGCCGACGATCGGCCAGTCGGTGCGCCCATTGCTGAGCAGCCCGGAAAAGCTGATCCGCGCCATCACGTCGACCACCCCCGCTTGCTGCGACAGGAGCTGACGCGGCTTGTCGAGGTCGTCGATCAGATAGCTCTCGGGGCTACGCGTCCCTTTGCCACGAAAACCCGCCCGCGACACCTGCAGATGCCCCGACTGCGAGTGAATCAGCGCCTCGCCGAGCTGGTAATAGACGTCCTGCACGAAACCACCGCTGAGGATCAGGCCGACGACGCCGAACACGATCGACGCCAGCGTCATCAGGGTACGCATCCGGTTGCGAAACAGATTGCGTAGCGCGAGCCTCAACATGGCGCCGCGTCCGAACTAGCGATTGTGACGCAAGGCATCGACGATCTCCAGGCGCGAAGCCTTCCACGCCGGATAGAGACTGGCCAGAGTGGTCGTTCCAATGGCCAGCAGGAAGGCCTTACTCATCAGCGCACCGGTCAGCATGATCTCGCCACTGTAGCCTTCCGACATCCCGGGCGGCGGTGGCATGGGGATGCCGACATATGAGATCAGCATCGCCAGCGAGCCGCCGAGCGTCAGTCCAAGAACGCCACCGATGAGGCCAACGGTCAGCCCCTCGTAGACAAACTGCAGCAGAATCTGCCGACGGCGGCGGCCGATCGCCAGACAAGTGCCGATCTCGGCGGTCCTCTCCAATACGCTCATCATCATCGTATTCGAGATGCTGAGGACGATGATGATGCCGATGATTAGTTCGACGATGCTCACCTGCTTCGAGAGCAGCGCCGCGGTCTTGTTGTAGAAATCGGCCATCTCGTACCAGGGCACGAACTCCAGGTCGCCGCCGCGAAACCTCTCACGCAGCGCCAGCAGGGTCGCCGTCGTGTCGCGGGTATCGTCGACCATCAGAATCCAGCGGTGACTGCCGGCAACACGGAGCAATCGCTGCGCCAGCGGCATCGGTACTCGCAAGGCCGAGTCATCGTAGGCCTTGCTAACCGAGGTGAACAGACCACGGACCGTCCCCTCGACGGCGTTGAGACCACCGGCACCGGTCGTCGCCAGCAGCACCACGGTGCCACCCACCTCGACACCCAGGTTCTCGGCCAAACCACGCCCCAGGACAATTCCCGTCGGGGCATCACTGGACAGCGTCTGCCCCGAACTGAGATTCATGGCACGACTGACGACGCTCTCCGCCTCGGGGTCGACGCCCTCGCCAACGAAGGAAATCGTCGCCTCGCCGTGGCTGATCATCCCGTTGAAAGACACTCGCGGAGCTATCGTTCGAACCTTCGCGAAATGCTCGATCTCCTGCCGCTCTGTTAACGAGTCAGGAAGGAGGTAGCGCATCGGGTCGGAGCGCCCACTCTCCAGGTAACCCGCCCGCATTACGTGAACATGCCCGAGTCCGGACTGAATCGCCCCTTCACGGGTTGCCCAAAATATCCATTCGATGAAGCCCGCCGCAAGAATCAGAGACGTCACGCCGAATGCCACCGCCGCAATTCCCAACAAGCTGCGACGATATTGGCGCGTGATGTTTCGGAAAGCCATGAGGTACTCGAGCCACGCCGAGCGCAGACCGCTCTGCCAGCGTACGCGCTTTGCGGCCACCGCCGCAGTCGAACGAAATGCCGCCCCTCTCGCCATGATCGCCAATGCTCCGTCGCTTCGTTCCTATCTTATCTGATAAGAGCGGACCGGATGCCGGAAATTCGCCCCAGTCGGCCGCCGACCTGGCCGCCTTCCCGCCACCTGCGCCCGACCAGAAATGCATCACGCGGGTGCCCGACAGGACAAGCCGATGGCTGCGCGACGGCGTGGAATTACGGCTTCACGGCCATTGACCGGCAGATGTTCGCGGAGGTCGTCGTTGTCATAGGCATTATCCGCGCGGAGCGGGCCCTGGCCTTCAAGTGTCCCCCCAACCGGAACACCAGCAGCAGGCCAAGGCCGACACCGACCAACAACCCGCTCGCCGGTTCCGGAACGGCCGCCCGCATGCCGGCCGCCAGGAGCTGGTGGGTACGCGTGGTCGGGTGGTTGATGTCCCAGAACAGGAATTGGTCCTGGGCGGTTTGGTCACCGCAAACGGAAATCGGCCCACCCGTGGGTTCCGCAACAAAGAAACCCTGCAGGCAGCCGGTGGTCACGTCGGTGAATCCGTAGCTCCCAGGCGAAGCGGCCAGCTGCTGAAACAGGCCGAAGCTGTCGAAGGTATAAAGGGAAAGGTCGGAATTGATGCTGAACAAGCTGCTGAAAATACCGCCAAGCGCCGCGTTGTACGCCGCCGACAGGCTGGTGGCCAGAGCGGAGGCCTGTGGGTCGCCATGGACCTCGGGAAATAGCCCGAGGTCCGGCAGGTTCGGTACCAGCAGGTACTCGGCGCCAGCGGCGACCAGGCCACCAAGCACCCCCTCGAGATCGTCCAGCGCTGCCTGCTTCCGCGCCTCCGCGGCAGCGGGGCCGCTGCTCCCGGCGAGAACGACCGCGTCGGCAATGTCGTTCGAACCCGACCAGACGACGAACAGTGCACCGGAGTCGGCAATGCCGCCGACATCTGCGGCGTACTGGTCGAACTGCCCGCGCAAACTGAACGGATAGAAAGTGGCAGCACCCGGCGCAGGGGGCAGCAGGTCAAAGCGGTGGTACCGGGAACGCGCGCCACCGACAGCGTAGTTGGTCCCCGCCGGAGGATTCGTGTCGATGGCCGACGGGAAGACCGGGTTCAGTCCCCTGGCGGTCAAGTTTCCGGAAGCGGACAGGTGCCCGGTGGACTGCAGTTGGCTCCACAGCATTTCCGAATAGCTCGGGCCATTCTGGAAGCGCCCGGGGGCATAGAAGGAAACGACAGGAATGGCGATGCCACCGGTCACCGGGTTCGGTGCGCCGGTCCAGCCATACAGATTCCCGTTGCCGGACAAACTGTCGCCGAAAACGTACATGTTCGAGAAACTTGCCAAGGCCGCGACAGGCATGGCAAGTGCGATGGCCGCCAGGCAGCCAATGAGATATCTCCGCATGAGTAAGCCCTCAAGAAGAAGATTCAACCGAATGGCGATGCTGCCCAGCACCACCCCCAACTGCCACGACCCGCTGACCGATTCATCCGCAAGGGAAGCCCGTCGACAGCGCCTGGAATCCGGGAAGCAAACATCGCACCATCCATATATTTCATAGACTTGGCGCAAAATGTCTCGGGAAATGTAAGATTCTCCGACAGCTGCGGAGCTGACGAGGGGTTGTCGCCGCCCGGGCAACGCGCACTTCGGCAGGACCGGTCGCGCTCGCCGGCAGCGCCTCAGGCCTGGCGGCGCCGGCCCATCGCCAGGCCCAGGCTGGCCAGTGCAGTCAGCGCGACCATCGGCAGGGCCAGAAGGCTGAGCGTCGCCCAGCCACCATCGCTGATGAACAGGCCCGCGGCAAACGAGCTCAGCCCCTGTACGCCGAGAACGATGAAATCGTTGCTGCCTTGCACTTTCGCCTTCTCCTCGGGAAGGCAGGTTTCGATCAGCAAGCTCGTCCCGCCAACGAAGAGAAAATTCCAGCCGATGCCGAGCAGGAGCAACGCCCACCAGAAATGCATCAGGCTGACGCCGGACAGTGCGATGCCTATGCACAGCAACAGCAGGGCGGCACCGACGAGCAGCACGCTGAGCACGCCGAAGCGCTTGATCAGGTGACCCGTGAAGAACGACGGTGCGAACATGCCAATCACGTGCCATTGCAGAACGAAAGCGGTGTCGGCGAAAGGCAGACCACAGCTATCCATTGCCAAGGGCGTTGCGGTCATCAGCAGGTTCATCGTGGCGTAGCCGCAGGCGGCCGCCAGGACGGCGACGATGAACGCCGGCTGGCGGGCGATTTCCATGAGCGGACGCCCGGCAGCCAGCCGTTCGCGAACCGCCGGCAGCGGAAACTCGAGCCGGCTGGCGATCAGCATGGCCAAAGCGGCAAACGCGGCCAGAGCGAGGTAGCTCGCCAGGTAGGTCGCTGGTAGCAGATCGCGGGTCAGGACGCCAAGCTGTGGGCCGATGACGCCGCCCACGATGCCGCCGGCCAGGGTCAGCGAAATGGCCTTGCTCGTCCAGTCGGCAGGCGCCGCGTCTACGGCCGCGAAGCGGTATTGTTGGCCAAAAGCATTGTAGAGGCCGGCAAACACCGTTCCCAGACACAATAGCCAAAAGCTGGCAGCATGCACCGCCAGCGCCGACAGCAGCGCGCCCGTGATCCCGAACCCTGCCCCGAGCATGAAACCGGCGCGCCGACCACGGCGCTTCATGAACATGGCCGCCGGCAAGGCCGCCAGCGCTGCACCAATGACGTAGGTGGTGATCGGCAGCGTCGCCAGGCGCTGGTCGGGCGCCAGTTGCAGCCCGAGCAGGCCGTTGATCGCCACGAGCGTTATCCCGTTGGTCAGCAGCAGGGCCTGAGCAGCCGCCAGCAACCCGATGTTTCGCCGATGGCACGGCGCAGCCACGGTCGCAATCATCGTCATGGCGCAGGAGGGCAGCCGACCACCGACCAGGGCTTCGCCGCAGCCACAGCAAACACTGCAGCCCGCCCGCAGTTCAGGCGATCACGCCGCCGCCGAGACAGACCCGGCTTTCGTAAACCACCACCGACTGGCCCGGCGTCACCGCCCACTGCGCTTCGGCAAAGCGGATCAGGCAGGACTCGGCATCGACGCGCTCGATCTCGCAGGCGGCGTCGGCCTGGCGGTAACGCGTCTTGGCGGTGTACACCCAGTGCGTATGCGGCGCCTTTCCTGCGACCCAGGAGAGATCTTCGGCGCGCAGATCCTCGGCGAGCAAGGCCGGATGTGCATGCCCCTGCACGACATACAGGGTGTTGCTGGCGATGTCCTTGCGGGCCACGAACCAGGCGTCGTGGTCGCCGCTGTCACCGCTCTTGCCGCCTTTGACGCCGCCGATGTGCAGCCCCTTGCGCTGGCCGATGGTGTGATAGGCGACACCATCGTGCTCGCCAAGCAGGCGGTCGTCGTCGAGGCTGCGAATCTCGCCCTTCTGCGCCGGCAGGTAGCGCATCAGGAACTCTTTGAACGGCCGCTCGCCGATGAAGCAGATACCTGTCGAATCCTTCTTGAGCGCGACGTGCAGCCCGGCTGTTTCGGCGATCTTGCGTACCTCACGCTTGTACAGGCCGGCCAGCGGGAACAGCGTCTTGGCCAACTGCTGCTGATTCAGGCGGTGCAGGAAATAGCTCTGGTCCTTGGTCCCGTC